>NZ_LHPH01000013.1:0-146408 GCF_001298125.1 Pseudoalteromonas porphyrae
CGCTTTTCGTTTTTACTAAAATGATTATGTCATCAGCGTAACGTGCAAACTTAAGGCGTTTGTAGGTTAGCTTCTTATCTAATTCATCGAGTAAAATATTGGAAAGTAAAGGGGATAATGGCCCACCTTGAGGGACGCCTTTGGTTGACTCAAACCACAGACCTGTTTCGCGCTCTGCTACTCCCGCTCGKARGTATTTACCRAGTAGGCGCATGAGTGCTTTGTCTTTKATTTTACGRCCAACACGATTCATCAGCATGTCRTGGTCTACTTCATCAAAGAACTTAGACAAGTCGATATCAACCGCTGTTTTATAACCTTGTTTAACACAAGATTGAACATGGTTCACTGCTTGACTGGCTCTTTTATGAGGGCGATAACCATAACTATGTGGTGAAAATTGAGGCTCAAAATAAGGGCTAATTACTTGAGCAATGGCTTGTTGGATCACTCTGTCGATAACAGCAGGGATCCCAAGCATTCGCTCACCGCCATCAGGTTTGGGTATCATCACGCGTTTGACTGGCAAGGGTTGATAAGTGCCGTTAAGTAATTGTTGTTCAATACCTAACCAATGTAACTTAGCGAAGTGATTAAACTCTTCAATATTCATATTATCAATACCCGCAGCCCCTTTATTGCGCTTAACATGTTGCCATGCTACGCCAATATTGTGGTTGCTTAGTACTCTTGTCATCAGGTCATGATCTGTTTGGTTATATTCATTCGAGGTATTATTCACAGCAGAACGCTGTTCATCACTATCACAACACGGTGATCTATGTGAATTCAAGTTCATTTGTAGTGTCTCCTCTGGTTAAGATGTTCAGGCCTTCACCGTGTCCCCTCCATTACGATGGGCGTTTGGCTACTCGGCAACTGCTCCTGCGTTGCTCTACCTTCTGCATCCATGCAGTCGTATGCCGTCTGCTGACTTCTGACTTCTGATAAGTCACTCTAGCGAGCGGCTTCCTCCAGACTATCTCTCGCGATTTAGCCCTTGCCATTTGCGAGTGTCTATCGTTTAATAACAGTGTGTTATTTAAACGGTGATCTTCCTACAGAGGACTTTCACCTCATAAGTTAATGCCCATGCCGGGCGTACACAAGGCGTTTAAACGCTACAAAAACAGTGGGTTACGTTTCGCTTCGCTACACATTTCAACCCACTATTTTAGTCCGCTTAACGCGGCGTTGTGGCTGTAGAATTACTCTTTTTTTAGAAAAACAGCTTGTTTTATGGGTTCCAAATTGCATTACCTAATGCTTTAAAAACGCTTAGAGTTAATTACAGGAGCTCGTTTTTTAATTGAATTTGGCTGTTAGAGTTATTCTACAGCCTCGTTGTGGCTGTATAATTACTCTTTTTTAAGAAAAACAGCCAGTTTTTTGGGTCCTAAATGCATTGCCTAGTGCTTTAAAAGCGCTTAGAGTTAATTATAGGAGCTCGTTTTTTAATTGAATTTGGCTGTTAGAGTAATTCTACAGCCTCGTTAGGTTTAAACCATACATCGGAGTTCTGTGTTAATTATGGAAGCAGTAAAAGAAGAAAACATCGAAGTAGACTCAGTTAACGAAAATAAAGAGAAGAATCAAACTCTCACTACAGAGCTCCACTTTGAACTACTAAAACAGTATGCGTGGCTTTCATCTGCCGTAATTGGTGCAATTATTGTTCTTGTACAATTAAAGGCTGTTGAAATGGGGAACAATATTTATATTACTTTGGGGCTTTTAGGTTTATCTATTTTCGTTTCTATTGTCGGGCAAGACCATATTGTTGATTCATTACTCAAGGGAAAAGATATATATAGAATTTCAAAAATTTTAAAATTAATTAGAGCGGTTTCAATGGGCTGCTTAGGCGTAGCGGCTGGCTATTTTACAGCTACTGCACTTTAAACCTAATCGGGTAAGCCGGAGGTCTCTAATCTCCAGCCCCCACACCACCCATCATGCGCTTTTTATTAACAGGAAGCGCAATGGGCGGTTCATCTCCCGTAATGAATATTGATCCAAATATCTTTCAATGACACTAAACCTTGTGAAGCTAAGTACTCATTGCCTAGTGCAATGTTAATTCTTTTTTTGAGCTCTTACCCACTCAAATACCTGTAACACCTTCCAAAATACCAATTAAAACAACACCAAGTCTTCTTTTTATATTTCACATTAAACTCAGTTATCGATTGAATCAAAATAGCAACTCGGCTATGGTTAATGCATCAATAAAAAACAAATTAAGCTACAAGCTCATTAGTATTCAAGGAGCATTAATCACATGAAGTGGGCATTTATAGATTACGAAAATATTGGTTGTCTAAGCAAAGTCAATTTATCTATCTACGAAAAAGTCATTGTTTTTGTTGGTGCTAAACAGCCAAAACTTGATTTTGGTGATAAAAAATACGAGTCACCGGTCAATATTGTTCTTATTCAAATTAAAGCTATACAATCTAATAACTTAGATTTTCACTTGTCTTATTACTTAGGTAAATATACACAAGAAGCAGCACCTAACGTGAGCTTTGAAGTTATAACCAATGACAATGGTTTTACCCCATTAATTTCTCATATTAAATCGAACGGTCGCTGTTGTAAGCAAATTAAAATAGTTAACTCTTCAAATGAAATAACTAAGTTAATCCATAGCCTTAAATCCAAACCTAAAGAAAAACGGCCGCAAAAAGTGTCTAGTTTAAAAAATCATATAGCATCTCATATGCATGTTAAAGGTAACGAAGTAGCAATTCAAAACCACCTAAATCATCTTGTTAAGATGAATGTACTCTTAATATCTGAAAGTGGGTTGCAATACAAATGTCAAAGTTAAAAACTTTTATGGGAAAGCTTGGTCTAATATTATTAGTATTGGTAACTGTATTTTACCTTACAGTTATTATTATCTCTAAAAGCCAATTTCCATTAGCTTTATTTTGGTTACTAATCTGTTTAGGTGTTATTTGTTTTGCGATACTCGGCAAATTTTACTTTTATCATTCGAAGCAAATAAATCACCGTAAATAAATTAAAGCCAAAAAGAACAATGAAAGGCTTGTTAATACTGAGCAAAGATGCAGACTGATAGGGTCTTTTTTCGTTGGGTTTCGTTGCACTCTACCCAACCTACGTAGCCAAATTTAACACCGAGCTTACAACTTAAAGCTTATATATTCTTTATAAACAAAAGCGCGAGATATACTCGCGCTTTCTAAAAACACCCTAGAACCTAGTTACCTAGAACCTAGTAACCTATCACTCAATAACTCACTAAATCGCTGGATACCCAATGCGATCAGATAAATAGCCAACGCTGGTGGCGAAGTAGTATGAACGGTTCCAATGCATCAGTGCTTTGTAGTTGTCATAGGCAAGATACATACGACCGCCCATGTCATCAGGCATAACTAGCGCCGCGGTTACATCTACATTTGGCAAGTCAGTGCCGTCCATTTTACGTAAACCAAGTGCTTGCCAATCAGCCAATGAACGCTCAGAATCAGCCCAATATTCAAGCCACTGTTTACGCGTTCGTGTTCCTCGTTTTAATATATAATTTTTATCAAAGCCTTCTGGTAATTTAACTTGGCGGCCCCACGTTAAATCGTCATTCCAACCGGCTTGTTTTAAGTAATTAGCGATTGAAGCAAATGCATCTGCTTGGGTTGTCCAAATATCTTTGCGGCCATCATTGTCATAATCTACGGCGTAGGCATTAAACGATGTTGGCATAAACTGTGTTTGCCCCATAGCGCCTGCCCAAGACCCTTTAAATTTATCTAAAGTGATATGCCCTTCTTTTAGAATATCTAGCGCTGCCCAAAGTTGATTTTTATACATGGTTTCACGGCGGCCATCAAAGGCGAGTGTGACAACAGATGAAATAACACCGTGCCCACCTTGAATTTTACCAAAGTTACTTTCAAGTCCCCATAACGCTACTATGAATCGCGCTTGCACGCCAAACTCGGCTGCAACTTGTTCTAGCAGCTCTTTGTTTTGTGCATATAACTTACGGGCTCGGTCGATTTTCCATTGTGGAACGCGTTTGGGTAAATAGCCTTCCAGAGTTTCTTTTACTTCTGGCTGGCTTTTATCTGCCGAAATAACCTTTTTTTTGAACTTTGCAGTCGCAAAGGCTTGTTCAATTAACGTGTTGTCATACCCTTTTTGCGCCGCTTCCTGCTTTAGATTGGCAACATATTCATCAAATTTAGCCTGTGTATTGGCGAGTACAGATGTGCTAGTTGTACAAATAAAAGCACTACATAAAATAGCAGACAAATTTTTCATTACTTTTTTAGTCACTATCAGCTCCATTTTGCTTTCTAAGTTCAGCTAATAAGTTTGCTTCAGGTGGTGGAAGCTGAAGATAAAAGCCTTTATCAGACAATGCTTCTTTCACTAAATTAAGATCGGCTCCACCTAAATGCTCACGTTTTGCTAAATTAATAATCATTACGTAATGTGGTTGACCAAACATAGCCATTAAAGGTTCCGGAACCTTACTAAAATCATCTCTTTTTTCTACATAGAGGAAGGTATCCGCTTTTTTCTTACTTTTATATACCGCAGTTAGCATTATGACCCTATAAAATCTTGCTTAACAGTGCCGCACACTATAACATGAGACTAATAATAAGTTAGAATAATTAGATCGGAAATTTCAATTAAGGGCCTATTCAGCCTAGGTTTATCTAATATTAATTTCTGATTCAACAATTCAAATGAGCGTGTATGTCGGACCAAATTTTTGAGCTAAAAGGGAATCTTTTTACCTTATCAGTATTACATCTTTATAGTACTGATATAACCCTTTTAGCAGAACAACTGTATATAAAAATAGCCCAAGCCCCTCGCTTTTTTGAAGGGGCACCTATTGTTGTGAACTTAATTGAAATAAAAAACAGTACGCTTGATTTTGTACATTTAAAATCGCTAATCGAACGCATGCATTTTAATGCGGTTGGTGTATGTAATGGCTCTGATGAGCAACATGCGCAAGCTAAGTTAGCAGGCCTTTCTGTTTTAAATTATTCACAAGACGTTAAGAGTGAACCTGTTATACAAGAAGCGAATACTTCAATTGTTGAAAAAACAGTTCACTTACCGGCACAAGTAATTCACGGCACTGTTCGTTCTGGCCAGCAAGTTTATGCCAAAGATCGCGATTTAATCGTGATTGGTGCCGTTAGCCATGGTGCAGAAGTGATTGCTGACGGTAATGTGCACATTTATGGCGCATTACGCGGACGTGCTATTGCCGGTGCACAAGGTGATAATGAAGCGCGAATATTTTGTCAAAAGCTAGAAGCAGAGCTTGTTTCAATTAATGGCAACTATTGGATTAGCGACTCTCTACAAGGCGAACACTGGGGTAGTGCTGCACAAATCCAGCAAAAAAATGAATCATTAGAAATTTCAGCTTTGGTTAAAGGATAAATCTTATGGCAAAAGTTATTGTCGTTACATCGGGTAAAGGTGGTGTAGGTAAAACTACGTCAAGTGCTGCAATTGGCACAGGTTTAGCCCTTAAAGGGTATAAAACAGTTATTATTGATTTTGATATTGGTTTACGTAACCTTGATTTAATCATGGGCTGTGAGCGTCGCGTAGTTTATGATTTTGTAAACGTAATTAATGGTGAAGCTAAATTAAACCAAGCGTTAATAAAAGATAAGCGTGTAGATAAGTTGTTTTTACTTCCGGCATCTCAAACGCGAGATAAAGATGCACTAACGCGTGACGGTGTTGAGCGTGTTTTAAATGAGTTAAAGAAAGACTTCGATTATATTGTTTGTGATTCTCCGGCGGGCATTGAAGCCGGTGCGATGATGGCGATGTACTTTGCTGATGAAGCAATTGTTACAACGAACCCTGAAGTATCATCAGTACGCGATTCAGATCGCATTTTAGGTATTTTGCATAGCAAATCTAAACGCGCTGAAGAAGGGTTAGAAAACATAAAAGAACATTTATTACTGACTCGTTATAATCCAGAGCGTGTATTAAAAGGCGAAATGCTTTCTGTAGAAGATGTACAAGATATTCTGTCTATTGAACTTTTAGGTGTAATCCCTGAATCACAAGCCGTATTAAGTGCATCAAACTCTGGCCAACCTGTCATTTTGGACACTGAATCAGATGCAGGCCAAGCTTATGCTGATGCCATTGATCGCCTACTCGGTGAAACAGTCGATTTTCGTTTCTTAGATGTAGAAAAGAAAGGGTTATTTAAACGGATATTTGGAGGTTAATGTGTCACTACTTGACTACTTCCGCTCAGAAAAGAAAAACACAGCGTCATTAGCAAAAGAGCGATTGCAGATCATTGTCGCACACGAACGTTCACAACGTGGTACGCCTGATTATTTACCACAGTTGAAGCAGGATATACTTGATGTAATACGTAAGTACGTCAACATTAATTCTGATGCTGTACAGGTACAGTTTGATCAAAATGAAGATGATTTAGCCGTTTTAGAGCTAAATGTCACGTTGCCTGACGAAGAAAAAAAGTAATAAACTGCGGGTGCTATTTAGCATCCGCTTACCTACTTAAGTAAGAGTATACCTACATACTGCGCCTAATGACATAAGTTAAGTACCTTTTTTGGGATCAATTTAAAGTTGTGCTTTTACTTTCAAGTGCCATATGAAAGATTGAAAATGGTTTACCCATAGCGTCAAGTGACGAACGCGAAATAATATTAAATCCACAATGCTGGTTAAAACGAACAGCCTGTGCATTTTGTTCGTTTACATCAACTTTATTTGCATCCAGTTGCGTAATGGCACAGTTTAAAAGTGTTTCCCCCCTTGCCTCGCGCCGAGTTTAAGATAAATAGCATTGCAATTTTTGAATCATAAACACAAATAAAACAATAACCTCACCAACAGCATTTTTCCATTTCTTTATGTAGCCGCAGGGAAACCTTGTTCTATCATTATTGGCCTAAAAGGCATTCAGTAGCAGGATTGGTTAAATAAATCGCTTCGACCAAGCGGTGCAATTTCCATAAATCAAGTAAACTGGCTGTGTATAACAACCAGATACTCGTGTTAAAGCCTGTTGTTCAGCTTTTATAAACTCGTTAAACATCCCATTCTTTTAGCGCGTCTTTTATATAGTTATAACGCCATGATCTTAGTAAATCTGGTTTTGGTGTTGTTTTACGTGTCTCACTGTCTAGCTTCCAATTCCAACTGATTAATTGATTGATTTGCTTTTTTGAAGCAAACACATCTTCCGGAATGGCCTGTTTTTTAGCCACAGCCGTAATTTTTTGCTTAATGTCTTTAGCTACTTTCTTATAATCAGGGAAATCGATTAAACGGCGCAAAGTTGGCGGGTGATCCTGTATTTCAACTCGTTTAGCTTGTTCTAAACATTTTAAAATTTCAACCCCTGAGCGATTCACTTCACTGCTTTCAATGTCTGGAATATTTCGCATCGCATTTAAGCTTGTAGGTTTACGTTTTACAATCTCTACCAAATTATGTTCTTTTAAAACAAAGTTAAGCGCCAAGTTTTTGCGAATTGCTTTATTACGTCGCCATGCAGCAAGCTCTCGTAAAATCACTAAGTCAGCAGGTTTTAACTGCCACGCATTTTTAATATCTTTATACAAAAGTTCATCTGGAATTTGATAAGCTCGTTTTTGCGCTATCAACTCACTTTCTGCGATAACAATATCAAAAAAATTGGCATCGTTAATTTGCTTAATAATAATCTCAAAGCACGGGAGTAGATGAAATACATCTGCGGCAGCATAATCTAACTGGCTGTTTGTTAATGGTCGTTGTAACCAATTTGTGCGTGATTCACTTTTATCAATTTCAATATCAAGTAAATTTTTAACCATATGCGCAAACCCCATGCAATTACCATTTCCTAAAAGCTGGAGTGCAAATTGGGTATCAAATAATGGCGCAGGAACAAACCCCGCGTATTTTTGAAATACTTCAATATCTTCTGATGGTGAGTGCAGTACTTTTAATACTTTTGGATCTCGCAATATTTGCCAAAAATCAAATAGTGAAAGTTCTGCAAGTGGATCTATCAAAGCTAAATGTTCGCCATCATACACTTGGATCAGTGCGACTTCTGGATATAAAGTACGTCGACGCATAAACTCTGTATCAATTGCTAATATTGGTTTATTGCTAATTTGCTCTACAAACTCATTTAGTTGATTTTGTGTTTTGATCAGTTGGTATTGCACTTAAACTCCTACAATAAAAAAGCCGACTTATGTCGGCTTTTTTAGCTTGCTAATCTTTTAAGGCTCTTCTGAGGATTTTGCCAACATTTGTTTTTGGCAACTCATCCCTAAATTCTACGAGCTTAGGGACCTTATAATTAGTTAAATTATCACGACAGTGCTTTATTATATCTTTTTCAGTTAAAGATGGGTCTTTTTTAACAACAAAAACTTTAACTTGTTCACCACTGACATCGTGAGGGATACCAATTGCAGCAACTTCAAGCACGCCATCATGCATTGCAACAACTTCTTCTATCTCATTTGGATAAACATTAAAGCCAGAAACAATAATCATATCCTTCTTACGATCAACAATAAAAAAGAAACCATCATCATCGTAAGTTGCAATATCACCCGTTGCAAACCAACCATCTTGCAGGCATTCAGCTGTTGCATCAGGGCGATTATAATACCCTAACATTACTTGTGGGCCTTTAACCCATAACTCACCCGGTTCACCTTTGGCTGCTTCTTCACCATTATCTAACATTAGTTTAATGTCAGTATTTGGTGCAGGTAAACCAATAGAGCCATTATAAGAGCCTAAGTCATACGGACTAATAGTTACCAAAGGTGAACACTCAGTTAAACCATAACCTTCCATTAGCTTACTTTTAGTGACTGCCTGCCATTTTTCAGCAACGGGACGCTGAACGGCCATTCCGCCGCCAAGTGACATTTTTAAATGACTAAAATCTAAATCCGCAAAACCTGGAGTATTTAATAAACCATTAAATAAAGTATTTACACCTGTGATTGCTGTGAACTTATGTTGGCTTAATTCTTTTACAAACCCTTGCATATCTCGTGGGTTAGTGATTAATAAGTTTAAACCACCATACTTCATAAATGTTAAGCAATTGGCTGTTAATGCAAAAATATGGTACAGCGGCAATGCAGTCACAACCACTTCTGTACCACGGTTAAGCACTTTGTCTAAACAACCAGATACTTGCTCTAAATTACCAACCATGTTGCCATGAGTTAACATTGCGCCTTTAGAAACACCTGTAGTTCCACCTGTATATTGTAAAAATGCAATATCAGATAAACATATATCAGGCTTTTTATACGCGTTTTCGTTTGCAGTAAGTAAAGACTCAAACTTGATAGGGTTAGGTAATGAGTAACTTGGTACCATTTTCTTTATGCGCTTAACAACAAAGTTAACTACATGTTTTTTCAAGCCTCCAACCATATCGCCTACTTGTGTGACAACAATATGTTTTACTTTTGTATGTGGTAATGCTTTTTCAAGCGTGTCAGCAAAATTTGCGAGTATAAAAATAGCTGATGTTTGTGAATCATTCAACTGATGTTCAAGCTCACGCACTGTATACAGAGGGTTTACATTAACCACCACACATCCAGCACGTAAAATGCCCAATATTGAAACTGGTGTTTGCAATAAGTTTGGCATCATAACAGCGACTTTGTCGCCTTTTTTCAGCCCAAGATCATTTTGAATATAAGAAGCGACACGTTTAGTTGCACTATCTATTTCATCATAACTGAGCGTTTTACCCATGTTAGTAAAAGCAGGCAGATCTTTGTAATCAGTGAAGCTCTTTTCAAACACTTCTAACAACGAGTTGTAGTGTTCAGGATCGATTGTTTCAGGCATACCCTCTGGGTAGCGCTTAAGCCAGATTTTTTCCACTCTTAGCTCCTGTTCTATTTATAATTTATTTTTATTAAACCTTAAACTAACTAAGGCAACTTCACAATTGAGCAAATACTCTAATGGGTAAATAATCCCACATTTGGCGCAAAGATACAATTAGCATGCACCATTTTGCAGCATAAACCCCTGAATTTGCTGTAAACACTTAACTGGATTTTGCATATGACAGTGATGTCCTCCTTCGAGTTCAGTTACTGTTAGGTCTTTGTAATATCTACTATAATCATTTATGTTATCACGTACAAATGGGTACCCTACAGTGCCTAATATTAACTGACACGGCACATTTATTTCATTTATAATGGCTATGCATTGTTGCTCATCAAATCTAAAACCTGAATGATTTTTGAGCTTAGGGTCGGTAGTAAGTACCCATTTACCACCACTTTGGGCGATATTTCGATCCATTAATAATGCGATTAAATCAATTGGTAAATCACTCATTAATGCCCGAGCTTGATAAATCGTTTGCTTTGACTCGTAGCTTCTAGGGGCTTTTTTGTTGGTTCGGCGTCTATTTAAAATTGCTTGACGTAATTGCTGCACAACATCATTACTGGGCGTTGTGATCACGCCAAATCCTTCTATCATAGTGACCGATTT
Source organism: Pseudoalteromonas porphyrae (assembly GCF_001298125.1). Lineage (NCBI taxonomy): Bacteria > Pseudomonadati > Pseudomonadota > Gammaproteobacteria > Alteromonadales > Pseudoalteromonadaceae > Pseudoalteromonas > Pseudoalteromonas porphyrae. The sequence continues at coordinate 10,555 of NZ_LHPH01000013.1, forward strand.
TACCTTTTCGGCAAAACAGCTGGCAAATAGCCCCGCAGCCATCGCTCCCATCGAATGCCCCACTAAATGCACTTTTTTATCAGTGATTTTGGTAATGAAATTATAAATATCATCTATATAATCTACAAAATAGTAATGCGCATCGCCACTTCGCCAATCTGAGTGACCATGCCCAGGAAAATCAAGGCAGTACCATTTACCTTCTAACTGAGTGTTTTTTAACATTGGTATAAAACTATGGCAATTATCCAGCCACCCATGTAATCCAATAACAATTTCATCACCTTCGCCAAAGGTTAGGCCATGTAACGCTAAAGTGCCACTTTGAATTAAAAAAGGCTGCAAAGGATCGTTCCTCATTTTTTTGGCTTTGTTTACCGTAAAAGACATTTAATTATCATACATTGTGTATACAATAACACCACAAAATATATGGGATCCTAAAATGATAAAACAAATAAGCCTATTGGCATTAGCGTGCTCTAGCTATGCATACGCAGAGCAGACTCCAAAGAACATTATTTATATGATTGGTGATGGAATGGGCCCTGCTTATACCACTGCTTACCGCTACTTCAAAGATGACCCAGCGACCAAAGAAATTGAAAGCACGGTCTTTGACACTATATTAACAGGAATGGCGCATACATACCCTGATGATCATACGTATGTAACTGACAGTGCTGCAAGCGCTACAGCCCTTAGTAGCGGCCATAAAAGCTATAATGGGGCTATAGCAGTAGACACTGATAAAAAGCCTGTTAAAACAATGCTTGAAATAGCAAAAGAACGCGGGATGATCACTGCACTTGTTGCCACATCGCAAATTAATCATGCAACTCCGGCAAGTTTTGCATCACACAATGAATCGCGTCGCAACTATAATGAAATTGCTAATGATTACATCGATAATAAAATTGCAGGAAAGTTACCTGTCGATTTAATGCTAGGCGGTGGTACTGCATATTATATTCGTGACGATCGTAATTTGGTTGCTGAGTTTAAAGCGGCTGGTTACCAATATAGTGATGATTTTAATAGTTTAAAGCAAATTAATCAGATCCCTGCTATTGGCTTATTTGCCCCTAAAGGGATGCCATCAGCCCTTGATGAGAACCCAACTCGTTTAGCTAAAATGACCGACAAAGCCCTTAAACTACTTGATAAAAATAAAAAAGATGGCTTTTTTGTAATGATCGAAGGCAGTCAAATCGATTGGTGTGGTCATGCCAATGATATCGCATGTGCGATGGCCGAAATGGACGACTTTGCCAAATCAATCGAGCACGCTAAGGCGTATGTTGACAAGAACCCAGATACGTTACTTGTTATTACTGCAGATCATTCAACGGGAGGTTTAACTCTTGGAGCGCATGGTCAATACAAGTGGGAGGCTGAAGTTGTAAAAGGCGTTAAAGCTACAGCGACTAAATTAACCAAGTTAATGTTAGAAGCTGATGACTTAAAAGCAATTTGGACAGCAAATACAACGATTGAGTACACCAGTGAAAATCAAGTTAAGCTTGAGCAAGCAAAGAAAATGGGAAGTAAAACACTCAACCTTGCTATAAAAGATATTATTAGTAAAGCAAGCTTTACTGGCTGGACAACCGGCGGCCATACCGCAATCGATGTTCAAGTTTTTGCTTACGGGCCAAGTTCTACACAATTTGTAGGGTCGCAAAACAACACCGACATAGCAAACAAACTAATTAACTTTATCCAGAAAAAATAATGGCTATCTATGATGTTGTTTTTTGAGTAATTCAACAGCAACATTATAAGGTAACGCTTTATTATATAAAAAGCCCTGTGCACATTGTATATGGGCTTTTTTTACAACATCTTCGTGTAACTTACTCTCTACCCCCTCAGCAACTATTTTAAAGCCCAGCTCATCGCATATCTTAGCTAAATGCTGATAAAGTACGGCTGATTTAATATTGCCATCGATTGGTAATAAACTACGATCCAGTTTTATCGTATTGATATTAAGCTTAGATAAAACAGATAAACAAGAATACCCAGTACCAAAATCATCCATTGCACATTGAATATTATGCTTATTTAAATATTTAACTAATTCAATTGTTGATTCAAAATCTTCAATATAACTTGACTCTAAAATCTCGACTTCAACCTGATTTGGGAATCGAGAGAAAGCTTTAACTACACGTTTATAGCCATCAGCAAGCAAATTTTGTGGCGATATATTAAAGCTAATTTTTGGATGAAAACCCTGTCGCGCAAAATTGTCTAAATCAACTTCTAATTGATCAATAACAAAGCTATCAATTACATGCATTAGTTTATGCTGCTCAAGTGTAGCCAAAAACCAAGGGCCCATTACTTCGCCATCATTTTTTATTAAACGTAATAATGCTTCAAAACCAACAATCTGCTGACTTAAGGGATCCATTTTTGGCTGATAATACAATGCCAATGCGCCACTATTGAGTGCATCAGTGACTGTTTTAAGACTATATTGTTCAATATGCTGTTCGGAATGTGATTTCGCAAAGCTTTCTTCCGCTTTATCTTCAATAACATGACCTGCGCTGTAGCGTTTTACAAGCATATCTAGCGCTTTACCTGTGATGTTGTGACGTTGGTTTGCAAGTACAAAGGGATAATAAATGGCTACATTTAAAGCGATTAACACTAATTGCAGAGCAATGCCTGTCCAACTATGGGTGATCATCCACCCACTCAATAAAACGGGTGTAAACCAAGGTATATTCTCACTGGCACTAAGCACAATAAGTCCATGATCTATCAATTGATATGCAATGAAACCATTAACAATAGGGGCAAGTAAAAACGGAATTAAAAAATAAGGGTTAAATACAATAGGTAATGCATAAATCATTACCTCACTTATATTAAACACAGCCAATGGCGCTGAAATACGAGCGATGCTGCGTTCATGCTCTGCATTTTTAAGTAAATAACAGGCAATTATTAATCCCCATAAGCACCCTGTCCCACCTAGTAACACAAAAATAGAGAAGAAGTTATAACTCGACAGGCCTTCAAGAACTTGATAATCAGTGTACGCAGCTGGCGCTAAAATATGATAGGTATTATCCCCATGAACACCAAAAAACCATAGCATATGAGCCGTAATCATTTGGAAACTAACTTTATCAAACACACTTGCATCTTGGTGATAATTCATAAGGAATGCGAGTATTTTATTGCCAAAATCACTTATGAAGGGAATACAAATTAACGTTATCAAACTTGTTAGCAAGTAAGGAAATATTAGGTTTAAATGCTTTCTTAAGAATAAGCTTATAGTGCTTATACCTACTAACTTGAGTGCATTTATTGACGCAAAATAATGCAGTATGTAACAACAAAATATCGGCATTAAAATAGAGTAAAGAACCCCACCTTTACTATCTATATGTATCCCTGCTTCATTTACTATGATGTATCCTGTACTTGCAGCAAAACACACCATCACCAGCACAGGGCTTGCAATTGAGTGTAGTTTTAGATTTTTTGATAAATAATAGCTAAATGACAAGAGTGTTATTAATGGAAATAACGCCCAAACCAAAGTATTGAACGTATTTAAAAATTCATGACTTCCCCCTTTATCCGCAATATCAAACCATTGATTGAGTAATGTGATCACTGAAGCAACAATGAAAAAAGGAATAAGAGCGATATAACTTTCACGCAATGAAAGGATCAATGTGTTTGAAGATAGCTTCACAGCACTTTGATTAAATTGATTAAATATCTTAGCCAGCAAAACGGTTTATTCTTTTTATTTTTTTTCTACAATACCGAATTAAGGGAAATATACAAGTGATAATATTGCATGGGAAAAATTATAAATTCAGTATTTAAGCATAAATATCAACACCAATGAGGCTTTGCACCTCGGCGCGACGATCTAAATTTGCAAATTCAGTATAAGTAGAAATTGCTCTGCTCACTTTTGGTGAAGGTTGATCATAAATTGTTTGTGTATATTGGGTTTGAGTATTATTGGTATGTAAAGACAGCTTAGCGGCAAGGTCAACACCTGCGGGGCTTGACTTAACAAACTCAGCAGGTTTTTGATTGGCAATGGCATTACTTAACGTATCAGTAGATACATTAGGCACATTTTTTTTAGGGATAATTCTACCGGGAATATCCCCCGTATAAAAACCAGAACCAATCGGTAAAGCCATAATAGATACTCTTTTAAACTATCAGGTTAATTATGAGCCAAAATATACATTGTTGCAACTTACTCGCGACCGGGTAGCTTTTTCCATGTAACAGTGTCACGAACATACTTAGGTTGAGCTTGTGCTGGCGACACGGTGTGCTGATTTGCGAATGCATAATCAATATGTGCGACCATAAACCCTGCATCAGGTAGTGTAATAGCGTTATTGATTGTTATATTTGTATAATTATCAAGGGCGTTAGGGTATGTTTTCCAGCCTGTTCCTACTGCTGTGCCTTCTGGATTGTCCAGTATTAGTGCATCTGGTTTCAGCACTTGCTCTTCACCTTGTAACACCATTAGACTCTCATCATTTAGCATATAATGAGCAAAATAAATCTCTCCCATGCGTGCATCTATCGCGCAATAGACAGACTTATCACCCGTTTGCTGATGTGTCTGCTGTGCCATCATTTGTAATGTGGACACCCCTACTAATGGCAACTTACACGCATACGCTAAACCTTGTGCTATGGCGACACTAATTCGAACGCCAGTAAAGCTACCAGGGCCTTGACCAAAACCAATGACATCTAAGTCATTTAAACGGCAATTTGCTTTACTAAGTAACTCATCAACTAAAGGGAGTATTTTTTGACTATGCTGTTGCGGACACTCTTCAAAGTGATGAAATGTTTGGCCGTTGTAATTAAGCACTAAAGATAATGCTTCTGTAGATGCATCTAAAGCTAAGAAGTTGATTGGTGTAGCATTCATTTGGTTACTCATGGAATGTATTTCTCTAATTAATTTGTTCTAAAAATTCGCTTGCAGCTTCAAGGCTTCGAGTACGGCGCATTGGGGGTAAGCTTTTCAAAAAAACTTGTCCATACTGGCGCGTCACTAAACGGTTATCACAAATGACAAGTACGCCTTTATCTTTATTATCTCTAATGAGCCGCCCAACCCCTTGCTTAAGCGCAATAACAGCCTGAGGTAATTGAATATAGGCGAACGGATCATGGCCTTGTAATTGCGCGTCTTGCATCTTTGCTTGTAACAATGGATCATCTGGCGCTGCAAACGGTAATTTATCAATAATAACACAACTTAATGTGCTGCCTCTAACATCAACCCCTTCCCAAAAAGAAGCAGTGCCTAAAAGGACTGCATTGCCGTGGCGGGTGAACTTTTCGAGTATGATCCGTTTTGACATTTGTCCTTGCATATATATGGGATAATCAATCTGCGTACTCAAACCTTCCGCGACTAAATGCATCATGCGGTAACTTGTGAATAATACAAAACACCGCCCTTTTGCAGCTTTAATTAAATCAAGGGTGAGCTTTACAATTGCATGCGGCATGTTTACAGCATGCGTTTCAGGTAAATAGCGCGGTAAACACAATAAAGCCTGCTTATAATAATCAAACGGGCTATCAACCATCATACTCTGTGCCGGTTTTAACCCAAGACTGGCGTTAAAGTGTGTAAGCTCATTATCAACCGATAATGTTGCCGAGGTAAATACAAAGCCCGCGCCAGTGTCGGCCATCATTTTAGCAAATTTAACGGATACATTAAGGGGGGTTATATGTACCGTTAAATATCGACGCGTTGTTTCATACCAATAACTATTACCCGTTTGGCTAATATCAAATACCCGTTCTAATTGACCTTTAAAGGCTAAGGTGCGTTCAAATGGATGCTCTATTTTGTCGCTACGATCTAAACAATGTTTGAGTACTTGATATAAAAAATCGAGATCACTAATTACTCTGTGTAATGCTGCGCATATGTCCTTATTTGCCAGCATTTGTCGCCAATCGCCTCGGCTACCGTCTAAACCAAATTGTAAACGTAGATCAGCCACGCTGGTTTCAAGTTTATTAAGTGTTTTACCTAACTGCAGCATATCTGGAATGTCGGAACGGTAAATTGCACGTAAATCATTAATTAAGTCCACCAGCTTTTTGGTGCTAATACTTTCACCAAAGTAGTCACTGGCAATTTCACTTAATTGGTGTGCTTCATCAAATATATACGCGTCAGCTGTAGGGATAAGTTCAGCAAAGCCGGTATCTTTAACTGCCATGTCTGCAAAAAACAAATGATGATTAACCACCACAATATCTGCATCCATTGCGGTTAAACGGGCTTTGCGGATATAGCAATCTTGAAAATCAGGACATTCTTTACCTAAACAGTTATCCGCAGTGGAGCTTACGTAAGGCAATACTTTGGCATCTTCTTCAATGCCAATACAGTCAGCTAAGTCACCGGTACGTGTTTCACTGGCAAATTTAGCTACCATAGCTAGCTGATGCATTACATCAGAATCATCCGTAGGCACATGTGCAACATGTTGATTTAGGCGATAAGTACACAAGTAATTACTGCGCCCTTTTAACAGAGCTGTTTTTTTACTTGCACTTAATGCTTTAACCAATTGTGGCAAATCACGATGATATAGCTGCTCTTGCAGAGCTTTAGTCCCGGTAGATATAATCGTTTTTCCCTTAGATTTAAGGGCTGGGGCTAAGTAGGCATAGGTTTTACCAGTACCAGTACCGGCTTCAACCACCAGCTGCGAGCGATTTTTAAGTGCATCACTCACCGCTACAGCCATATCTATTTGTGGTTGACGTGGCGTATATCCATCAAGTGATAACGCTAACGGCCCGGTTGCACTAAAAAGCTCTTTGATAATCTCGTTCGCTTAACTAAATCTAATAGCAGGATTTTACGTAAGCCATAGAGTCAGAGCAAGAAAAGAAACCAATGGTTTTGAAATAACCCGTTTTTAACTTTAATTAAAAACTAACAAATATAATCAATATAAATACATATCCGAGGGTCTTGGTTAATAAATGCTGGTGATGACGTGATCAACGCATTATGTTCTTGAGCCAACCAGTTTGTCCCTTTGTAAATTGCAATGTCGCCGTCACAAAAGTGATTAATAACATGATCCTCAGGAGGTTTAATTTGGTGCGTTAGTTGCCCGTCGACTAAAGGTAAAAACGTTGCATTACTGTGTTCAATCCATTGTTCACCGGTACCGCCTACGGATGAGGCCATACGGGTAATCATTGTGTTTTTATGAAAAGCAGGGCTAATCGCATGGTCACAACTAATAACACGGATACCAATCTCTTTTGGTTCAAATAACACCTCAAACATACTTAACATTTGCTTTATATGCGCTGAGATTAAATCACCGTGTGCTGCCTTATTAAAAAGCTGCTCAACTTCAGTGTATAACTTAGGGTTTATTCCACCTTGATAGCGAATTAATTCTCCCTGACTATGTTGTGCATATTTTTTAGCCGCAGTCGAAAGTGCCCAGCTAGACTTACAGCAATAACACGCAAGTACAGTATTTAAATTATAAATTTGAGATAAAACATTTGCCTGTGTATCAATAGAATAAACAGGTGAAACTGTTTGTTCTTGTGAAAGTAACGCATGCATAGAACTAAAACCATAATGATATGTGATATTATATCAAATTAACATTTTTAGGTATTTTGGCAAGCCTTTAATACGAATATAATTATTTATTAAACAACGGAGTTTCTTATCAAGGCTGCGCCTTCCAGAAGATTAAATTTACTGCTTTGTACTTTGTATTTAGTTTGTAGTTAACTGTATTACGATGCTGATGCCTCATAGAAAATCGATAATGCAGCAAAAAAGAAGTTTACTGCTTAGTCCTCGATTTTTACTTATCCACGAATTCACAAACCTCTCATTGCAATTCCCCCTTCATATTGAATAAAATTAAACCAAGTAAAGTGCAACAGTTTTCACAGCACAGTAAAAATTACAGTGCTTAAAGGTTATGCCCATGTATCTAAGTGAGCTTCATCGTCTTCTGTTTTTTTCTGATTTTGAGTCGTTTCGAGCTGTTTTTTATTAATCTTATCTTTTCGTTCTATGTCACGTTTTTTACGTTTTTCACGTTCAACTACCATCACGTTCGACTCTTTTAGACCCGCAATATGAAACGCGCCTTTTGATTGAAGTTGCAATTTAGTTATTTGCCCTAAATAAGGGATCATGATGTCCATACGTTCCTCCTTTTGTTACTCTTATTATCGACAGTTATAGCTTATTCTTTAATTTGTAGAAAAAAAACTTGCCTCACTATATAAAAATATGTTTTTCTATATGTGAAATTTATTTAACAGATTCAATTTCTTTGTTTACATATATTAAACGAAGATTTATAGGAAATATTATAATGCGCTTAAACCTGACAACAGTACATCATCACCACCATTCACCGGAATAACCTGTCAGGTCTTTCGCTGAGAGGTTATTCCTAAAAGGAACCTCTGGCGAGTCAAAATACAATGATTCATTTTCGCCCTGAGGTTCCCTCGGGGTTTTTAGTTTTTAAATTAAAGGAAAATGAATAATGAGTAACAGCAACCGTCTACGTATCGCCATCCAAAAAGGTGGCCGCCTTTCTAAAGATTGCCAAGATTTACTAAAACAATTAGGTGTTAAGCTTAATTTACGTGAGCAACGTTTAATTGCTCACTCAACTAATATGCCGATTGACGTACTGCGTGTGCGCGATGACGATATTCCAGGTTTAGTCATGGACGGCGTATGTGATTTAGGTATTGTTGGCGAAAACGTACTTGTTGAAGTGCAAGCAGAACGTGAACGCCAAGGCGTACCAAGCGAAGTAACTAAACTTTCAAAACTTGATTTTGGTTATTGCCGCCTTGCACTTGCATGGCCTTCAGAGCTTGGAAAACAAGAAAAAAGCTGGTTTGAAGGCAAGCGTATTGCAACAACCTACCCTGAAATTTTAACTCAATACCTAAAGCGTGAAGGGATCAATGCCAGCACAGTAATGCTTACAGGCTCAGTAGAAGTGGCGCCTCGTGCAGGACTTGCTGATGCAATTTGCGATTTAGTCTCTACTGGTGCAACACTTGAAGCTAACGGTCTAATGCAAGGCGATACTATTTTAGAATCAAACGCCTGCCTTATCCAAAATAAAGACTTACAAGATGCTGACAAACTAGCGCTTATTAATAAGCTTATGCCTCGCTTACGTGGTGTGAGACAAGCTAAAGAAAGTAAATACATCATGTTACACGCGCCAAAAAATAAGCTGGATGAAATCTGCGATATTTTACCAGGCTCAGGTCAACCAACCGTATTAGCACTAGCAGGCTCAGATGAATACGTTGCCCTGCACATGGTAAGCAGCGAAACATTATTTTGGGAAACCATGGAGCAATTAAAAGCGTTAGGCGCGAACTCCATCCTCGTTATGCCAATTGAAAAAATGATGGAGTAAGTCAATGTTGCGCTGGAATGAGGTATCCACTGACGCACAAGCTGCGGCGCTAATGCGCCCAGCGGTTAGTGCAAGTGCGGAAGTAGAAGCAATTTGCCAAGCAATTATGGCAAACGTAAAAGAGCAAGGCGATACAGCCTTACTAAACATGGCTAAGCAATATGATAACCGTGAAACACCTCGTTTATTAGTACCTCTTAGTGAGATTAATGATGCTGAGCAACAACTTAGCAGTGAGCTTAAATACGCAATTGATACTGCCTACGCTAATGTAAAACGTTTTCACCAAGCACAGTTACCTAAAGATATTAAATTGTCGACTCAGCCTGGCGTGCTATGCGAACTAAAATATCAAGCCATTGAAGCCGTAGGCATTTATGTACCCGGCGGCAGTGCGCCATTACCTTCATCGGTGATCATGCAAGGTGTGCTTGCGCAGCTTAGTGGCGCAAAAACAGTGGTTTTAACAACGCCAGTACAAGGCGACTTACCAATAAATCCAGCAATTTTATATGCGGCTAAACTATGCGGTATCAAAACAATCGTAGAAAGTGGCGGCGCCGGTGCAATCGCCGCCATGGCTTATGGTACAGACTCAGTGCCCAAAGTGAATAAGATCTTTGGCCCTGGTAACAGCTTTGTCACTATGGCTAAACAGCTTGTCGCACAAACAATTCCTGGCATGGCGATTGATATGCCTGCAGGCCCGTCAGAGGTATTAGTCATTGCAGACGAACGTGCCAACCCTGAATTTATTGCCGCTGATTTACTCTCACAAGCAGAGCATGGAACAGATTCACAAGTAATTTTACTCTCTAATTGCGCGCTAATTATTGCACAGACAGAGCAAGCTATTGAACGCCAACTTACAGCATTATCACGCCGTGATATAGCCGCTCAAGCATTAGCAAATTCATCGTTTATTTTGGTTGATTCTATCGAACAAGCATTTGATGTATCAGCGCAATACGGCCCTGAGCACTTAATTTTGCAACTTGCCGATGCCAATCCATATTTAGCTAAAGTTAAAAATGCCGGCTCAGTGTTTGTCGGTGATTACACCCCAGAGTCTGCGGGTGATTATGCGTCGGGTACTAATCACGTATTACCGACTTACGGTTATAGTGCAACGTATTCGAGCTTAAATCTGCTTGATTTTTTTCGTACTTATACGGTGCAAACAATCACCGAAAATGGTTTGAAAAACTTATCAAAAGCAATATTACCGCTTGCAGATGCAGAAGGACTTGATGCCCACGCAAGTGCTGTAAAGGTGCGTTTAGAGGCTATGAATAGAGGCAATGAATAATGAGTAGTAACCCTTTATTACCCGCAAATATCGATGCATTAGCAGCGTATAGCTCGGCAAAAAGCGAAAAACTAACCGGCACAACGTGGTTAAATGCTAACGAAAGCCCATATGTTAAAAATATTGATATTACTATTAGTGACTTAAATCGCTATCCAGATCCACAACCAACAAGCGTTATCAATCGCTATGGCGAGTATGCAAAGCTCAACGCCGATCAAGTATTAATGACCCGTGGAGCAGATGAAGGCATTGAGTTGCTGGTTCGCACTTATTGCCAACCAGCGACAGATTCAGTTGCTTTATTTTTACCAACTTATGGTATGTATAAAGTAACCGCCGATACCCATAATGTCGCGATTAATGGATTAAGCCAAGCACTGCTATTAGAAGGCTCAGTTGATGAAATAATCACAGCTGTTGGTAACAGTAAACTAGTGTTTATTTGTAACCCCAATAACCCAACAGGCAGCATAACGCCGCTTGATAAAATCAAAGCTATTGCCACAGCACTTGCAAATAAAGCATTGGTTATTATTGATGAAGCCTATATTGAGTTTTGCCCAGAGCAAACCGCAAGCAGCCTTATTAATGAATTTGCCAACGTGGTTGTATTGCGTACACTTTCTAAAGCCTTTGCGTTAGCTGGCCTGCGAACAGGCTTTACCCTTGCACAAGAGTCAGTACTAGCACCTATTCGCAAAGTCATTGCGCCGTATCCGGTATCAACGGTCGTCGCAAGCATTGCTGCGAGTGCTCTAAGCCCAGATGCAATTACTTCAATGCGTCGCCAAGTAAGTATTCTAAATGCGCTCAAAATAAAACTAAAGCAGTGGTTAGAAGCATCCCCTGCTGTATTAAAAGTATTAAGCGGCGAAGGTAACTTTGTAACGCTAAAACTAGCTAACAAAAACAGCTTTAATATTGCCCTTGAGCAAGGCCTAGTGATGCGTTCATTTACTTTGTACGGCGAAAACGACTGGCTGCGCATTTCAATCGGTAGTGAACAAGAATTAGAACAAGTAAAAAGTTGGTTAGATGGGCTTAGCCAATCAGCCACGCTAAAAGAGCAGGAAGTATCATGAGCAACCCTTATTTATTTATCGACCGTGACGGCACTATCATTGCCGAGCCAATTACCGACAAGCAAGTAGACAGCCTAGAAAAATTAGAGTTTTTACCCAATGTGATCCCTGCCCTATTGCAGTTGCAAGGTGCGGGTTACCGTTTAGTAATGGTGTCGAACCAAGATGGTTTAGGCACTGACAGCTTTCCAACAGCTGACTTTGATATTGCCCAAGATAAAATGATCGATATTTTGTCTAGCCAAGGCATTAAATTTGACGAGGTATTAATTTGCCCTCACTTTGATGAGCAAAACTGTGATTGCCGTAAACCTAAAACAGGCTTGTTAACACAGCTTATGCGTTCAGGCAACGTTGATTTAGGCCGTTCATTTGTGATTGGTGACCGTCAAACTGATATTGGCCTTGCGCAAAACTTATGTTGCGAAGGTATTTTGTACGACGGTGATTGGAACGCGATTGTTACCAAGCTGACGACAGCAGATCGTAAAGGCCGTATTACTCGTAACACCAAAGAGACGCAAATTGATGTAAAAATCAATTTAGATCAAAACAAAAATGGTGAGATCAGCACCGGCCTTGGCTTTTTTGATCACATGCTTGACCAAATTCGCACGCACGCCAATATTGGCCTTGATATGATTTATCAGGGCGTGCGTCTTTTGTTTTAAACGCGAACTTTAGCCGTGAAAAAGCCGGTGATTTAGACGTACAAATGGTTGAGCACTTTTTCAAAAGCTTAAGTGACAATGCTGCAATTAGCTTAATATTGTCAGTAAGCGACGGTAACTGTCATCACCAAGTGGAAGGTTTATTTAAAGCATTCTCTCGTGCCTTGCGCATGGCTGTTGCGGCCGACGCCAGTCAACAAACTGCCAGCTCTAAAGGATGCTTATGATTGCCATAATTAATACCGGTTGTGCCAATATAAACTCGGTACGCTTTGCGTTTGAACGCCTTGGCCAAACACCCGAGGTGATCACATCCCCTGAGCAGCTTAAAAACTTTGAACGCGCTATTTTACCCGGTGTTGGTCATGCGTCAGTTGCTATGAAACGCCTTATTGAAGGTGGTTGGCAAGAAGCTATTAACGACTACCAACGTCCATTGATGGGGATTTGTTTAGGCATGCAATTACTCTGTGAGAGCACTGAAGAAGGTAATGTTCAATGCTTAGGTAAAATCCCTGGGCAAGTAAAAGCCCTTGATGTAGGCAGCTTAACCTCACCACACATGGGTTGGAATCATCTTATGGTTCACCGCGGGCATGCCTTAACCAAAGGCCTTGATATAAACGACCAAGTGTATTTTGTGCACAGTTTTGCACATACAGTGAATGATGCCACGCTAGTAAGCGGCGAATACGGGCAAACTTTTTCAGCCATTGTTGCCAACGATAACTATGCGGGTATGCAATTTCACCCAGAGCGCAGCGCAAAAGTCGGCACCCGTTTATTACAAAACTTTTTAGACTGGCAAGTTTAGTCAACAAATTATAAAGAGAATTTAACGTGATTATTCCAGCATTAGATGTATTACAAAATCAAATCGTGCGCTTATATCAAGGTAAATACGATACCGCACAGTTTTACCCGTTTGAGCTTGGCGCTCGCTTACAAGAATACGCACAAAGCGGCGCAGGTAAATTACACCTTGTTGATTTAGAAGGCGCACGGGATCCAGACAAAAAACAATGGCAACACATTCAAGCAGCCACTAAAGCACTAAATGTGCCGTATCAAGTTGGCGGCGGCATTCGTACTGAACAAGACGTAAGCGACTGGCTTAAAGCCGGTGCCAACCAAGTTGTAATTGGCTCTATGGCAGTTGAAAAGCGCGATGAAGTAAAAGGCTGGATTGAAAAATTTGGCGCACAGCATTTTGTTATCGCCCTTGATGTAAATAAAACAGACAGCGGCTGGGCCCCTGCCACTCACGGTTGGTTAAGTGAATCTGAATTTGGCTTATTTGAGCTAGTGGACTTTTATGTTGCACTTGGCGTTATTGATTTTTTGTGTACGGACATCAGCAAGGACGGCACTATGACCGGCCCTTCATTTGCTTTGTACCAAGATTTAGCAAAGCACAACAGCGACATTAAAGTACAAGCCTCTGGCGGCGTAAGTTCACTCGATGACATTAAAAAGCTTAAAGAGCTAGGCGTAGGCGGTGTTATTTTAGGTAAGTCATTGCTCGATGGCGCATTTAATGTTGAGGAGGCGTTGGCATGTTATCAAAACGCATAATCCCGTGTTTAGACGTTAAAGACGGCCAAGTCGTTAAAGGCGTTAAATTTAAAGGTCACGAAGTCGTTGGTGATATATTAACAATGGCTAAAGCGTATAGCGAAGCCGGTGCTGACGAACTCGTATTTTATGAAATTAGCGCAAGTGTTGAAAAACGCCTACTCGATGTAAATTGGGTCGAAAGCATTGCCCGTCATATCGACATTCCATTTTGTGTAGCCGGTGGTATTAAATCGGTCGCCGATGCTGCACGCGTGCTAGAGCGCGGCGCAGATAAAATCAGTATCAACAGCCCTGCTATAGCACGCCCTGAACTTATCAAAGAGTTACATGATGAGTTTGGTAAGCAATGTGTGGTCGTCGGTATTGATAGCTTTTATGATGACGTAACTGGCGAGTATTTAGTGTATCAGCTAACTGGCGATCCCAATGCATCAAGCCGTACACGCTACAAAACGCAGGAATGGGTTAAACGCGTGCAGGACTTAGGCGCAGGCGAAATTGTACTCAACTGCATGAACCAAGATGGCGTGCGTAACGGCTACGATAACGAGCAACTATCTAAAATGCGCGCTTTGTGTGATATTCCACTGATTGCCTCTGGCGGCGCGGGCAGCATGCAAGATTTTGTTGATGTATTTAAACAAAGCCAAGTAGATGGCGCACTCGCTGCGAGTGTTTTTCACAAAAACGTGATCAACATTGGCGAATTAAAACAGTATTTAACAGATAACCAAGTGGCGGCGCGTTTATGCAACTAACTAAAGAAAACCTCACTCAAGTCGACTTCGCGAAAAGCGAGCTGATCCCAGCCATAATTCAAGATGCTCGTACTGGGGTTATTTTAATGCAAGGGTTTATGAATCAAGAGTCCCTTGAGGTCACCTTTGAAAAGCAAAAAGTGACCTTTTATTCACGTTCAAAAAACCGTTTATGGACGAAGGGTGAAACCTCTGAGAATTACTTAGAAGTAGTGTCGGTCCATACAGATTGCGATTACGATTCAATATTAGTGCTCGCCAACCCACTTGGCCCAACCTGTCATTTAGGCACGCAAAGTTGTTTTGGTGATGCCGCTAAACCAAGCTTGAGCTTTTTAGCACAACTTGAACAAGTGATTGTAGAGCGTAAAAACGACGACCCTGAAAAAAGCTACACAGCGTCACTTTTTGCTAAAGACTTAAGCCGTAGCTGCCAAAAAGTCGGTGAAGAAGGTGTAGAAGTTGCTCTAGCCGCAATGAAACACGACAACGACGAGCTAACGAATGAATCAGCCGATTTGTTGTATCACTTAATCGTGTTACTACAGCGTCAAGGCCTTGAGCTGAAAGACGTGGTAGAATGCCTACAAGGCCGTCATAAATAAGTTTATCTATAGTTGTTTATTAAGCTATGAGTTTTTAACAAAGGATAAAAACACACAGATATTAGCATTCTTTACTCAATCCAAATACATTGACTTGCTAAATGCTTAAGTCGCATTAACTGAGTTCATATTTTGACTCAATTATTTATTGTTCTCTTAACTAGTTTGACGTAAAATTTGATTTGATCAACCTCTTGGCTCCGCTTTATATATCAATAAAATGAAGCCGGAGGTTGTGAAATTAAAAAATCACTTTTCATGCTTTAGCTACAAATAAATAATAATTTCTGTAGGTTTTAGATAATTAAGTTTAAAGCGTAATTTATCTAAGGTATTAAAATTAAAGCCTTTGGATCTAAGGTAATATGATCATGGTTATTATGAACATTATTAAACTTCATTTTATTACTTGGTTCCCAGCTCCCTAAGCCAGTTTCGAGTACCTTTGTAGCAATCGTTAAATTACCATTTATCATAAGGCTATATAACCAACCGGCTGACAGTTCGCCATATTTAGAACCATAACCAGAATATAAACGTTGCACCTCTGACACTGTTGATAGTGCATCTAAGCCAGCCCTTTGATTACTTACCCATATTTTAACTATATCTAAGTGCTTTTGTTCATCCGACACCATTGTGTTTCCAACAAAATAATTACTCACAGCCCTTTGCAAACGATTGTAGTTTTCCTGACCACTTTTATTATCCAACTCCGTAAATTGAAAGGTGTCTATATCTGTACCATATTTATGACTTTTATGGCCGATGTTACGCCCATGCTCACCTGATATATCGTTTACTCGTGTAATAAGACTGAAGTTATTTTCCAGCCAAGCATAAGCTCCTTTTGATGACCAATCGTCTCCGCCTTTGTCACGAGTCCAACCAAAACGTTTAACTTTTTCAGGCATCGCCCAAAGTGCTGTATGTGCTCCTGACAATAACTGAGAATTTACTTCTTGATTATCATGAAAGCCATTGACTATAAATTGATATTTAAAATTTCGAAATCGTGCTTCTGTTAAGTTACTTTTATTCCCTTCTAGTTTGAATGTTACTGGTACTCTGTATACATCACCACCTAAATTTATAACTTCTTTAGACATAAAATCATAAGAATTAACTAGAATTGGAGTGCTAATAGATTCTGGTGGCATTAGATAAACGTCAATGGAAGACAGAACAGTATTTTCTGCTTTAGAGATCGTTAAATCATAACTCCTGTTAAATACATTCGGGTTTCCTAACTTAGGAATTGACACTATTTCACTTGGGTACTTTATCTTACCACTTGATGAAATGCTTTTGACTTTTACTAACTTAATTTTCGGGTAATTAATAGAAGCAAGGACCATACTCCACCTACAATTTGAGCCATAACTTCCACTCCTTCCTATATCCACTTTTATTTTGAACGTTCTATTTTTAGGATTAATGTGTGAAACATTAAAAACCTCAGAAATAATAGCCCTAGAAGCACCATCAGGATTAGGTTTTAAAATAGGGCCAAGATAAAGTTGTGAGTATATTCCTCTTTTCTGCGCATAATAAAATGATCCATTATTGTTTTGCAAAGATAGTTCCCATGAATCATTCCATTGCCCTAAACAAACATCATGTCCAAAATATTGTCACATATTTGTCGAGACGCTGTAAGTTAGATTAAATGACTCAACGCCATCCGGAAGGGTAAACTCATATTCTTTATCCCAAAGCTGATATCGAGTAGAAACACCAATCATTTTTGCATTTTTATTATTGCTAGTATCAGTAGCCAGTATGTTTTGACCTTCAATATTTTTCAAAAATAAATCTTGAGCTAATTGATAATCATCAAGAGTAGTTGCATCTGAAAAAGATTGGTTATTTATTTCTGAACTATTTATTTTCTTAGTCAACGGTATTAAGACGTCAAAATAATCGGATAATGTTGCATTTTTCGCATATGAAAAATATCGTAAGCTCACCATTGTATTTTCATTTAATTCAAATTGAGCGAACGTTCGATAATAATCCCCTGTAGGGTGTTCTATTTTACCATTCACTTGCCACAACCCTAGTTCCAATTCTGGAATAACAATATTACCTTGCGAATCAGGGCTTAATGACAACTTTGTTTTCGTTTGTGACTGCTAGTGTGATATCTTCAATATTGATAAGTTGACTTAGATTCACTGGGATAGTTATCTTCAACGTTAATTGTGCTGATTGGTAAAAGAAAGAGACACATCGTGACGGAAACTGGTGATAATCATTTGATGTTGTGAAGCATATTTCCAACGGCCCCTGATCAAGCTCTTTGAGTTTGGTGTAAAATTCATTTGTTTTATTAATACGAATCACATTATCTTTCAAACTAAAATACTCAGTAACATCGTGCGTGCCAAGTAAATAATTCGCAGGTTTGCTCAATATTACACTTTCAAGGTACTGAGACCTGAGTTGGTGACCTAAAGAGTCCTCAAAATATAGTTCCAATGGCTGGCTATCGTTTAAATGCTGAGGAAACCCTATTAGTTGTGAATCTTCATAATGCAGGTTCGATTCATTTAACTCAAATATATAGTCATAGTGTTGACCTTGCTCCATAGCCGTTTTGAATGCATAGCCCTTATAAGCAATGATTACCTCTTTAGCGCCAGAGCTAAGTTTAAATGTTGTATTAAGCAACCCTTTTTCATTAGTTGCACCTACATAAACATTATCAATTAAGATAGGTATTTCAGCATATGGCATTGCACTATCATGATCATAAACAGTTTTAAATGATAGTTTAACATCATTATTTTTGGGTATACCATAGGTAAAGCTTTGCCAGCTTTCATAGTGTGTTGAACCTTTAGGGCAGGTAATTAAATTCAATGGACAATTATTTATATTCCACTGTGTAGCGACAAAGTAGTGCTTCTCAAACATGACTACATCGCCAAATTGATAAGCTGTTTTAATTTGCCAGTCCATTGCGGTATCTACTGGTATTTCAAACCAAGCACTGTTAGCTATATCAAACCCTTTTACCCAATGCTTTGCGATAAACAACCTATTTTCGAATTGGCAAATGTCCCCACTTTTATAGTTTTTTTCAGACAGACAATCATTCGGAAGTTGACTTGCAAAGATATTGCAGATGGATAGACATAGTAATATTAATACCATCTTGATTAAATTCATTGATTCATCCTTAAAATTTTAGCAATAATCATATACTTTATAGAGTAAGTGCCGCTCTGAGTATTGCACATTTACTATCGGTTATATTGTTCAGTATGATTCCCCTACATGTATATACAGTATAAAAATCCAGCTATCTATAAATTAATTTACCCAAAAAAGCAACGGGAAAGTTTCAAAATAAAGCTTTAGCTAAGCACATTTAAATAAGCTAGCACTAGAGAGACCTTTAAACTGCTCAGCACCTGCTCATCTTCCATTTACAAATATCAGTTAAATTCTAATTACCAGATTTAAAGGTAAAATAAGAGTGACTAAAAATAATTGACTTCGCTTTAAACCTTTCTAGCGCTTTGTGCGACTAAACTAAAAACATGACAAGAATAGAAAGGGAATAATGATGATTAATATATTTACACGACTTACTCTAATCAGTGCCGTACTCGTATCAACTCAAGCTTTTGCTTGGAATAACGATATGACATTACAGAACACAAAACAGCTGACACTTGATGCGCAGTCGCTAACGGCATTAAAGGTAGAGGCAGGATCAGGTTTTTTAAATATAGTGGGCAGTGATACAACTGCAATCACTGTAAAAGCTGAAATTTACCAATATGAAGCGCACGACAATTACTGCCTTAATTTAGCTAACAAAGGCACAACAGCACAGCTCACTGCAAATAATTGTAATAGTAATAGTAATAATGACCAGCAAACACGCATTGACTTAACAGTGGCATTACCGAAAACATTTAGCCTGGATATTACCGACGGCTCAGGCGCGATTTTAATTGAGAATACGGCTGCAACAAAAATTCATGATGGCTCTGGCGCAATAAATGTTGACACTATTAAAGGTGACTTAATCATTGAGGATGGATCAGGTGGCATTACTGTCAACAATGTCAGCGGCACGGTGGATATACATGACGGTTCAGGAAGTATTGATTTAACTAATACCCTTAGTGATGTAAAGGTTCATGATGGCTCTGGCAATATTAATATTGAAAATGTGGATGGCGATGTGTCGGTAACCGATGGATCAGGTGGAATTTATGTTGATACAGCAGCAAGCTTCACTTTAGTTGCTGACGGCTCCGGTCGTGTCAAAATAAAAAATGTACAAAAGCAAACACTTTAACGTTTATTTACGCAATGACTTTGTTTAAGTAATGATAGTGCTCAGCACTGGGGCATGTAATTTCCAGTACTGAGTACTGATATACCTAACAATTATCAATAACCCATTTGATAAAAAATCAAACCGCCCTTTTATTTTCACCTCTTTCATAGCATTTTTTCAAGCCCTTAGGTATCCTTAACATCACTTCGAAGGATTAGCTATTACAAAAGGATAGCGCATTATGAAAAAGTCTTTATCAGTATTGTTAACTGGCCTAATTTTATCTGGCTGCACAAGTTTAACCACCAAACAACAAACAACTATTGATAATCTTACTCCCTGTGAAAAAATCAACGGGTTATTGAATGCCTATGATAACCGCTTTGAAGAGTTAAAGGGCACACGTGTTAATACTAAGTACATGGAAACGTGGACTGCAAAATACGATCTGGTTGGTGAGGATTGCCAAATAACAGCCGTTGATGCACAGACGGTTACATATCGTTGCCAAGGCGATTTTAAAGAGCAAACAACCGCCGTTGCATTACACCAAAAAGCGGTCGATTTTACCCGTGAATGTTTAGTACAAAAAAACTGGCTTGAAAAGCAAAAAGAATCAGCAGACTCATTACGCACTACTTTTGTATTGGATGACAAAACTCCTGTAATTTCAATTCACACTGCAAAGACTTTATCGCGCACCACACCGTGGTCTACTTCATTAGAAGTTGGTAAACCAATATCAAGCAAATAGCGACAATTTAATATATAAACCCATACCACCTCACAATGCTGAACCCAGCGTTTCACAGGAACTTAATCTCAGGTATTACTTTGCAATAATGGTAGTCCCTTTGAAGGTGGAGTGGGTATATGCCCACTTAAACTGGCCTTTAAATATCACGCAACTTTAAAAAAGACATTATGACTTCACCAATTAAATCAAACACCCTCCCGCTAAAAACCGACTGCATTGGCAAATGCTACCGCTTAAAGGGCTACTGCACAGGCTGTGGGCGCACCAGCGAAGAGATTTTTGATTGGATTATATTATCCAATAGTGAAAAAAAAGCGATTTTAGAAACGGTTCGACACGATAATAAGTAATAGGCGCTTTTGGTAGCCAAAACGCCAATCTGAATATGTTTAAGCTTTATCTAACGCTTGACTAGTATCAGCGATAATGAAACTTAAAATGAACTTAAAATGACACCCATTTTAATTTTCATCGGAAGTAAAACTGTTTTCCTTTTATTCCTACAGAGGACTTTCACCTCATAAGTCAATGCCCATGTCGGGCCGTACATAAGTTGCTTATACGAAAAAATAACCGTTGGCCATCGCTTCGCGATTATAGCCAACCATTATTTTCCGCTTAGCAAAGCGTTTTATAAATACCTAAAGGATTGAGTGTGGACGTTACATTTTTTGCAGAAAAAGAAGGGTGCGATATAAATAGCTTTGATGAAGTACCTGAAAATTCAGTACTAGGTGGCGGTCGTTTTACCAAGGATCAAATTGGAGATTTGCTTGGCTGCTTTAAATGTTCAGCTTCTGCTTTAAGCGACAATCTTTGGATACTCCCAACGAGTTTTTCTGAAAACTTAGCAGTAATTGATGATGAGCAATTAAAAAATATTGCCATTGATTGGGCGGATGAACACTCATGGGAAAATACTAATGTTAACTCTATGGATTTAGCTGGTCACTTATTAGAACTAAAGTATGCTTATCTATCTCATTCAAATAAAAGAGTTTTTTCACTATTTGAGTAAGTATTTATAAAAAGTAGTTCAAGCGGAACTAAAAACAATTTGCTCGGTTTCGCTACACTCTATCAACCTACGTAATAACCAAAAAAAGGCGCTTCCGGTTAAGGTAAGCGCCTTTTGATTATTTTAGCTATTACTTATTTTACGATTTTCATTTCATCTAATAAGTTTTCTGCGTTATCAACTTTATCCATCACCCATAACATATAGCGTGAATCGACGTGGATTGAGCGGTTAAGTGCAGGGTTATAATCCCAATCGCCAATGATACTTTCGTACACGCCATCAAACAATAAACCAACAAGCTCAGCTTTGCCGTTAAGCGTTGGTGAGCCTGAATTACCGCCTGTTGTGTCAACATTTGATAAGAAGTTAACTGGCACAGTATTCATACCACCGGTGTAATCGCCATATAACTTAGCTTTAATCTGTTTTTGTAGATTTTCAGGCGCGTTGAATGGGTCAACATTGGTGTTTTTAGCGAGTAAACCTTCAAGTGAGGTAAATGGCGTTGCAACCAAACCATCTTGTGGCGAATAACCACCAACCGTGCCATACGTCACCCGTAACGTGCTATTAGCATCAGCATAAACTGGTTTATTTTGTGCTTTGTTAAATGCAATGATTGCACTCATTAGTTGCGGGCGTGCAGCTTGTAATTTACCAGCAAGCGCTTTGTCTTTATCTTCTTCTGCTTTCATTACTGCAAATATCGCTTTAGCGTATTGCATAAATGGGTCTTCGCTTTGTTCTACCTGCGCTAAAGGTTGTTCAAATAACGCTAAACGAGCGGCTTCATCATTAAGTGATGAATTTGCGTACATTTGCGAGAGTAATTCACTGTGCTTTGTTTTATCAAACCCATTTTGTAGTTTAAATGCGTTATCAACATCTTCAAAACGTTCTGCTTTTGGTAACGCAGCATACAACTCTAAAAAGTGTAATAAAATTGCTTTATCAACTGTTGCATCAAAACGACGTGTCATACGCTTTAAGCCCGCTTCAAAACGCGGTAAATCACGTTCTTGATAACCAGATTCACGCTCTGCATTTGGCTTTTGTTTTTCATATGCTAAACGATATAAACCACGTGCAGTGCTGATCATTTGCGAACGATGTACATAGCCAAGCATACGGTCACGTTCATTATGATTTTGAGACTGTGCAACTAAAGCCGACAATTCATCTAAGATTTTACCGTATTGATTTTTACGTTTACGATCGCTATTGATCCAGTTTGTTAAGTCTTGCTCAAACTGATTTTTACGCTCAAACATACTGCCTTTATTAAAGCTTTCAATCATTGAACCGTAGTTTTTAATGTAGTTGTTGTAGCCTGCAATTGTGCTTTCATAAGCAATTCGCGCTTTACTACCATCTTCTGAGTTTTCTTCAATCAAAGACACATACTTTGAGTTATGTTTACGCGCTTTTGGGTAGCTGGTGTTAAATACATAATCAACTTCCGCAGCAATTCGGTAGCGATTAGTACGCCCCGGGTAACCTGTTACCATAACAAAGTCGCCTTCTTGAACGCCTTTGGCACTTACACTTAGGTAAGAGTCTGGTACGTACGGTACATTGTCTTCACTAAATTCAGCTGGCTTACCATCTTTACCAACATAGGCACGGTAAAATGCAAAATCACCGGTGTGACGTGGCCACATCCAATTATCGATATCGCCGCCGTATTTTCCTACACCCATTGCCGGCGTATATGCTAAACGTACATCTTTAATTTCTAATGATTTAATAAGGTAAAACTCTAAACCACCGTGGAATGAATATACGTTGCAACGGTAATTGTCATCAGCTTCACACTGAGCAACGAGGGCTTTTTCATTTTTTTCAAGCGCATCGTAACGTGCTTTTGCGCTCAACTTTGCAGTGCCTTTGATTACTTTATCAGTTACGTTGGTCACGGTTTCTGTAACATACACGCGAGAGCCTGGTGCCGCAGGTAAATCCTCAGCGGGTGTTTTTGCTAAAAAGCCGTTTTCTAAAATGTTATTTTCAGGCGTTGAGTTATATTGAATAGACCCATAAGCACAATGATGATTGGTAACGACTAAGCCTTTTGGTGATACAAAAGATGCCGTACACCCACCTAAACTAATTACAGCATTCATCGGGAATTCTGTAAGCTTAGAAATAGATTTAGCATCAATTTCAAGCCCTTTAGCCTTTAGTATTGATTCAAGTTCTGGAAGTTGATGTGGCTGCCACATTCCTTCATCTGCAATAACTGTCGTCGAAAATGCAACAGCAAGTGTTGCAATGAGAGGTTTTAAACGCATTTTATAATCCTTTTTATTTTATTCGCAATAGGGTACGCGCGAAGTACACTTGAGGTCAATCGCTCTGCAATGAATTGTTACATTATAACGGTCAGAAATTAGGGCGTGTTGACCTTTCGTGATTAATTTTGCAGCAGTATGTTTGGTATTTAGGCAAGGCAGCGCCTATGCAGTGTGGTTGTTCCCCATAAATAGGCGATAACGCAGTATAAATGCCAAACATGCGCTGCCCAAAGGGTTCTTCCTAGGGGCGATTGACTCTTTGTTGCTCGGTTTTGACTTAGCCCGCTAGGCTACAAACCTCGCGCCGCGATTAAATCGCCCCTAGATTGAACAAATTTCAATCCACAAAGGTCAACACGCCCTAATATATTGATTAATTAATAAATTTGAGAGGGAAAATGCCTCTATAAGAGGCTTATAGATTATAGTTAAGCACGCTCTAAGGCTTGGCTTACATCTGCAATAATATCGTCAATACTTTCAATGCCGACCGACAAACGAACTAAATCTCGACTAACGCCTGCATTTGCAAGCTCATCATCATTGAGTTGACGATGAGTTGTGGATGCGGGATGACAAGCAAGTGATTTGGCGTCGCCTATATTAACCAGCCGCAAGACCATATTAAGCGCATCAATAAAGCGAGCGCCTGCTTGGGCCCCGCCTTTAATGCCAAAACTTAAAATTCCAGATGCTTTTGAATCCGTCATTTTTTTACTCATTTCATTATAAGGGCTTGATGCTAAGCCTGCGTAATTAACCCAAGACACTTTAGGATGATCTTCAAGGTACTGAGCGAGTTTTTGGGCATTTTCGCAGTGACGTTCCATTCTTAAGCCAAGTGTTTCAAGACCAATTAGAATGTCTGACGCGTTTTTAGGGGCCAATGCTGCGCCGGTATTTCTTAATGGCACAACACGGCAACGGCCTATAAAAGCAGCCTCAGCGAATGCATCTGTATACACAACATTATGATAAGACGGATCGGGCTCGTTCATCATAGCAAAACGTGTCGCATTTGCTTTCCAATCAAATTTACCCGAATCAATGATGATGCCGCCAATGGCAGTTCCGTGGCCATTAATGTATTTAGTTAATGAATGCACAACAATATCTGCACCGTGCTCAAACGGACGACATAAGTAAGGCGTTGCAACGGTATTATCAACAATCAACGGTACACCCTTTTTGTGTGCAATTTCTGCAAGGCGTGCTATATCAACAATATTACCAGCAGGGTTCCCTATTGACTCACAAAAAACAGCACGGGTATTTTCATCTATAGCATTTTCAAAAGCAGTAAAGTCGTCAGCTTTGATCATGCGAGCTTCAATACCTTGGCGTGGTAATGTGTGGGCAAATAGGTTGTACGTGCCACCGTATACCTGACTGGTGCTAACAATATTAGTGCCCACTTCACATAAACATTGTATTGCGTAAGTAATTGCGGCCATTCCAGAAGCAACTGCCAAGGCACCAATTCCGCCCTCCATTGCAGCTAGTCGCTGCTCAAGAACTGCGTTGGTGGGATTCATGATTCGAGTGTAAATATTACCTGGTACTTTTAAGTCAAATAAATCAGCGCCATGCTGAGTGTTATCAAATGTATAAGATGAAGTATGATAAATAGGCACCGCGGCAGATTTTGTGGTGGCTTCTGATTCATAGCCATGATGAAGTGCTAACGACTCTAATTTCATTATTATTCCTTTTAATTGATGAACTACGTGTAACTTAGCACCTTTCACTTCGTTGGTTCAATTTTTAAGCTCTATGTAGCTTAAAACACTGTAAGTTGATCTGTAGATCACATGTTCAAGCAAAGTTTGGTTAATAACAAAAAAAGGAGCCGCAGCTCCATTTATACCCAAGCCATCTCAAGATCCAGTTTCAGTTG
The DNA here is from genome assembly GCF_001298125.1 of Pseudoalteromonas porphyrae. Lineage (NCBI taxonomy): Bacteria > Pseudomonadati > Pseudomonadota > Gammaproteobacteria > Alteromonadales > Pseudoalteromonadaceae > Pseudoalteromonas > Pseudoalteromonas porphyrae. Next base: position 36,324 of record NZ_LHPH01000013.1, read on the forward strand.
GAATTAAAAGCGATTTAGGCAAGGCATTGATTGAAAATAATGGTTGTTCCCTTATTAAAATCAATAATGCAGTGTAAATCGCTTTTAAACCAACCCGTTGGGCGTCTCATCTTGAGGTAGTTTGGGTATAGTCATTCGTCATGTTAATTATTTAACTAGATTAGGATGATCGACCCCCATCCATGCTTTAAACAATGCCATTTGCTGTTCAGTAGCCTCTTTATTTACGACGATTTTTTTAGCTTTATCAAAGTCTTCAGTAAGAGTTAGTGTCGTGCTTTTTAGTGCATCACGGCGTATAAAGTCAACCGTCACTTTGTCACCCGCTTTGAATGTTTCCAGACTCGCTTTTAAATCTTTTCCAACATGCTTTTTGTTAATCGCTACAATTTTATCTGCCGTTGTTAAGCCCGCTTGCCACGCAGCACCACCACGACGAACATGCGTTAGCGTAAGTAACTCGCCACTATTTTTAGCCATCGCATCAACACTTGCTAATGTTTTAGCACCTTTAGGGCGTTCAAGCACAAGCCCTACTTTATTAAGTAAAATATCAAAATCAATTTTAGCTGGAGAGTCTACATTTGCAGCCCACCACGTACTATAGTCACGCCCAGTTAAGTCTTTTAAAATCGCTTTCACATTATCAACGCTAAACCCTTGTGGGAGTTTATGTAAATTATAAAGAGCACGATGAACATCGCGATAACTTTGCTTTCCTTGGCTATTCTCAAGTAGATCAATATCAAGCGCCATGGAGATTAATGACCCTTCTAAGTATATATTGGTGCTATAGTTACGCGCGTGGTCACCACCTTGATTAATCCATTTATCAAAACTTGTTTCAGTGGCGCTTTGTACGTCCCGACCCGGCGTTAATAAATGGCGGTTAACTGTTTTTGTTAAACTTTTAAAAAACTCATCTGTCGTTGATATACCAGAACGAACCATTAAATGATCTTCAAAGTAACTAGTTGAACCTTCGGCAATCCACAGTAACTTGTCAAAATTCATATTCGTATAATCATAAGGTACTAACCCTTCTGGGCGGTACGCTTTGACATTCCACGTATGAATAAATTCATGCGCTGCCGTACTAATAAATGCCAGGTAATCTTCGCGCGAACCAAAACGATCTCGCGGTCGTTGAATGATGGTTGAGTTTAAATGCTCTGTTGCACCACCAGCACCTGATGTGGCATGCACCATAAATACATAGCGTTCGTACGGATAATCATCCCAGATCACATTGCCTGTTGTGACTAGTTTTTTAAGGTCTTTTAACATTAAGTCAACGTCATAGTTCCCTTCTCCCCAGATCACTAGCTCATAGTCACGACCACCCACTTTAAAAGTATGATGTTCATTAAGACCTGTTTCGATTGGCGAATCGACCAGTACATCATAATCTGCAGCTTTAAAACTATGTTTTGAGCCTGCGTTATCCATTCCTGACACAGAACGCCACGCTTTTGGAACATCTAGAGTTACCGTCACAGGCTCTTGACGAAATGACTCACTAAACATAAAAAAGCCGGATGCATCAATAAATGCATGACTATCGTCGATATGACGGGCACGCTTACCTAATTCATTGGCATACACTTGGTAATCTATTTGCACATCAGTTGGTTCGTCTAAGTGCACACGCCATGTACTGGCATTTATTTTTTCCCAATTAAGCGCTTTACCTTCATCATCTTTTGCTTGAAAAAAACGCACACCATTAGCCAGATTTAAAATCTCATAACGACCCGTGCGCCATGCTGGTAATTTAACATCTAAATGAGCTTGTGCTGTTTGAGGAAACGCAACACTTACATTCCCTAAATGATGCTCTGGTTGAGTGATCTCAAGAGAGTAATTTACGTCAGCGAATGCTGACGGAGAGAGTGCTGCTAATACCGATAATGCTAAAAAACGTTTCATATAGACTCTTTATTCTAAATTATCATTGCTATGTTATAAATTAGCCTAACAATGATGGCTATTAATGTGAATTAAAAGCGACAAAAAGACACAGTTATAAGCCCGATGAATAAAAATCACCATCAAATGCTAAGTTTTTGACTTCGCGACTACATTTGTTCCAATTTTGTTGTAAACTTAAGGCAATATAAAGATTTAATCAATGGCGGTAGCTATCAGTGTCACAACAGATCGAAGTTTTAAATAAAAAACTTAAACAAGCCATTGAGTCGCGCATGGTGATAGAGCATGCGCGCAAACAACAGGTCGATACATTAACCCATTTTTCAGCTAAATTATCATTAAGCTGTAAAGGTATGGACATTGAACTTGATAACCGTTTAGCTAAATTTCGTAGTGCATTAGCAAAAGGGGTCGATTTTGAAATGTTCGCGCCGCTTATTGATGAAGTTCTTACTCTATTAAAGGGGCAAGAAGCCCTACAGTCAGCTCATCAGCGTGAACTTTACAATAGTGTTCAAGATGCCGGTAAACAGCTGCAAAAAACAAAAGGGCTGCCTGATGACGCAAGACGTACGTTACGTCACTTGCTCGATCATGAATTAAATCAGGTCCAATCAAATAGGGATTTCATTCCTATTCTTAACCGCCTTGTTACTATTTACCATCAAGCTTTACATGCAAAACTTACATTAACTGACTCTAAGCAAGCATCATTACAACCCTCATTGGCAAAAGAACTCTTAAATTTAGCCAATGATTTAGTCTTTGAAGATGAAGCTGCGGAACAAGTTAAAACAATAAAAAATAATATCTCTGAAACGGATACTGTGGATGACTTATTAGTTTCAGCAATTGAAATTATCCGTATTATTGCCGGTAATATAAGTAAAGAGCGACAATCCGCTCAAAGCTTTTTAGTATCATTAAATCAAACACTTGAAGAATTACATCATTCAATTGTCTCAACCAGCAAACACTCACAATCGATGGGAGCTGAATTTGATGCACTTAATAAACGAATCGAAAGTAAAATAAATAATTTAACGTCACAAACGCAAAATGCAACGTCTATCTCATCGTTAAAGGCACTCGTTGATAATGAATTAAAGTCGCTTAGCCAAGATTTAATTGAAAAAGAACGCCTTGAACAAGAAGACCGTCAAGCGTTAATTTCCAGTTTTAACGAAATAAATCAACGAATTGGTAGTTTAGAAGGCAAGCTATCCAAGTATAAAAAACGTTTACATGAACAGCGTTTTAAAAGCCTACTCGATGGTTTAACTAAATTACCTAATCGTGCTGCATTTGATGAACGCTTTAATCATGAGTTTCACCTTTTTGCAGTCCAAGAATCAGATATGACATTAGTGGTTATTGATGTTGATCACTTTAAGTCAATTAATGATAAGTATGGACACAGTGCTGGTGACAAAACATTGCAAGTAATTGCAAAAGCGTTGCAAATGTCGATTCGTAAATCTGACTTTATTGCACGTTATGGTGGCGAAGAGTTTGTTTTATTAATGCCAGGTATGTCACTTGAACATGCAAGTCAGCCCCTTGAAAAACTACGTAAGGCTGTGAAAGGCATTCCATTTAAATTTAAGAATAAACAAGTCGAAATTACAATTTCACTTGGTGTTACTCAGTTTAAAAAAGGGGATACCCCTTTAAGTGCATTTGATCGCGCTGATGATGCGCTTTACAAAGCTAAAAATACAGGTCGTGACCGAATATGTATCAGTAAATAATCACGACCACCGAACTGCTTTTCAGCAAGGAGAATGCCTATGTTAATACAGTTAAACCCAACCGGTGTGTTAGATTTACTGTCACAATTAGAAGTAGACCTATTAGAGCAATCGTCCACGAGTGAACGTTATAAATTATTTAGAAATTGCGCGTTAGCAGTACTTAATGTTGGTAGCCATACAGATTCAAGCCTTGAAATTTATAATAAATATAAAGACTTTGACATTCGCTTAGTAAGTCGTGAGCGAGGCATTAAGATTGAATTAATTAACCCCCCTACTACGGCTTTTGTTGATGGTGAAATTATTACAGGTATCCACGAACATATATTCTCTGTGATACGCGACATCTTGTTTATTTGCCAAAAATACGAAAAAGACTTAACAGATCAAAAAAGCATTACTCATATGGTCTTTGATATGTTGCGTAATGCTGCTGCACTTCGCGTGAACAGCGATCCGAGTATGATAGTTTGCTGGGGCGGACATTCGATCAATGAAGTTGAATATAAATATACCAAACAAGTTGGTTATGAACTGGGCTTAAGAGGCTTAAACATTTGTACCGGTTGTGGCCCTGGCGCAATGAAAGGTCCAATGAAAGGCGCAACAATTGGCCACGCCAAACAACGTAATCCCAACAACCGTTATTTAGGTTTAACAGAACCAAGCATTATTGCCGCAGAGCCACCTAATCCAATCGTTAACGAACTCGTTATCCTTCCTGATATTGAAAAGCGCCTTGAAGCATTTATTAGAACGGCTCACGGTATTATTATCTTTCCAGGTGGTGCGGGAACGGCCGAAGAGCTGCTTTATTTACTTGGCATTTTATTACATCCTGAGAATCAAAAGCAGTCGTTACCTGTCATTTTAACTGGGCCTAAAGAAAGCGAAAATTATTTCATTGAACTCTGCAAATTTGTAGAAATGACGTTAGGCACTGAAGCTCTTGATAAATTTGAAGTGATCATTGATAACCCTGAATTAGTGGGTATTAAATTAAAATCTGCGATGGCTAATGTACGCGATTACCGCAAGAGCCAAGGCGATGCTTACTACTTTAACTGGACACTGAAAATAGAAAACGATTTTCAACAGCCATTTTCCCCAACGCATAAAAATATGGCGGGACTTGATCTTCATTTAGATCAACCTAAGCAACAGCTTGCAGCTAATCTACGTCGTGCATTCTCTGGCATTGTTGCCGGCAATGTAAAAGATGAAGGGATCCAAGCAATAAAACAAGACGGTCGCTTTATTTTAAGTGGTGAACCTGAATTAATGAACGCCATGGATAAATTATTACGTGCATTTGTTGAACAAGGACGAATGAAACTTCCCGGCAGTAAATATACTCCATGTTACGAAATTAAAGCATGAGGATTTTTATTTAGTGTCTGGACAATTACTTTTAATAGATGCGCTTAATTTAATTAGGCGTATCTATGCTGTTGATAGTAATCAAAATAAAGGCAGCGATGAGCAAATGATTATAACGTGCTGCGCGCGTGTAGCGCATGCCTGTGAAAAATTACTAAAAATCACCCAAGCAACACATGCTATTGCAGTCTTTGATGGCGATAAAAGCTGGCGTTATCATTATTACAAGCAGTATAAAAGTAGCAGAGCACCAATGCCTGAAACTTTAAGAAATTCACTCGCTAAATTTAAACACGCCATAGAGCAAACTGGTATTATTGTTTTTGCACCCGTTAATGATGAAGCTGATGATATTATTGCCACTTTAGCGCATAAGATGGCAAAGAATCAGCTACATTCGACTATTGTATCTACCGACAAGGGCTTTTTACCTAGCCTAAATAATTACATTAGTGTGTACGACTATTTTAAAAAAGAGTATCTAGATTTAAATTCCATACACCAACGCTTTGGTGTTGAACAAGCTAGGTTGATTGATTTTTGGGCCATGGCTGGTGATAAAACCAATGATATTCCTGGAATAAAAGGTGTTGGAACTAAAACAGCACAAGACGTGATAGCTAAACACGCTGATATTACGTTAGCCGCCAATGATGAATCGCTTTCTCCCGGCACCCGTAAAAAACTAGCGTCTGGTATGGAAGACTATATTATTTCAAAAAACTTGGTTAGTTTGCGCACAGATATAAACTTAGGCTTTAGTTTAAAGCAGTTAAGACTCAATTAATCGCATTAGCATGGCACTGAATTTCAACTATGCGTATACTCAATTTTAAGTTTCAGTGTAAGAGTGTCAGATGTTTAAAAAGGTTTTTCGCTATCTAATATTAGGTTTAGGTGTCTATGCTTTAATTGCTACCTTGGTTATTACTTTTTATAAAGATGACCCTCAAGCAATGATTTGGCAAGACCGCGAAGCTTTCAATAAGCGTTATATTGATAAGTTAACGATAGAAAATCCCGTTAATTTGAACAGCGTATTAGATTATTTAGGTAGTCCAGATCTTACCTTTGCAAAGCGTGATAAAGAAGAAGTATGGCAAATTATTTTCTACCGCACTCAGCATATAAAGTCAGACGGGATCACCACTATGGATGAGTGCTCGGGGTTACTATTTAAAAATGGTGAATTAGTTTTATGGGGCCCAAGTGCATTTGATGCCTATCAGCGCGAAGGATAATATTAAATAATGGATACCGTCAATCCACAATCACTGGTAACCCTTTTTGAAAAAACACACCAAGTGCTGCGCTGTTATAATAATAAAAGCCAATGGCCCAATATTTATCCACTACTTAGTCAATTAGCTGAACGCTATTATCAAGTCTATGAGCACACACCACATGCTATGCAGGCTCAACTTACTTTGTACGTAAAAAGCTATGGGTATACGACGAACCTAGTTGTCAATCAATGTGTATTGATCACCGCATTTTGCAAAAGTTTAGGTTATGATAGTAAAGTTACACAACAACTCATTTTTGTTTGCCTTACAAACTACTTATGTGTTCAAACGCAAAGTAACAAGTTAGCACTTCGCCAACCACTTAATTTACAAGAAAAAAAGCAGTGGCAATGTCGCCATCAACTTGCTATTAAACTTTTGCAATCTTCTCAGGTGCCAACGGATAATATCTCAGCAGTTTTAGCACGACTAAATAAATACAAACAAGCCTTACTTAGCACACCACAAATTATGATTTACGATGGCGCAACAATTTTAGTCGCCCTTGCAAATATAATCGCGATGAATATAACTTATCGTGAACACAATGATCATATCAGCGTTTATAAAGCGGTGGCTGATATTTACTTACGTACACCCAATCAGTTTGCACAATACGCACTAAAAAGCATCATTGCACACATAGGCCCCTTTGTACCTGGAAGTGTTGTTAAACATGGTGAACAGGATCTCGTTTACATCGGTGAAGATAAAACTCAAAAACACCTTGTTATTTCTATTGATACAGAGCAAAAAATACGCTGGCATAGTATTAAAGCGCAACTAGATGCCAATGCTAAACAACGGCCTATTATAGATAAGCGAGTTTTATTCAGTGTTTGGTTTAGTGAGCACCTTGTAAAGAATGAGGAAGTTAATGAGCAGCAACAAGCGCTTTTAATACTGATAAGCCAAGTTAAAGTACAACATGAATATTCATACACGGCACTGATTAAATTATTACAGAATCAAACTCAAACAATTGAAAATTTATGTCAGTCAGTTAAACCTTATAATAAAGAAAATTTACCTGGTAAAGACTTACGGCATAGCCTGTGTATGGTCGGCCTAGATAATGCCCCCGCAATAATACAGCACGTACTATTTGAGCAGCTTGTAACATCCCATAAGCACCCTTTACAGCGTCATATTCATTGTCGTTTACGCGGTATAATTAATATTCTAGCACTGTTTTTCAGACATAATAGTGAGCAACAATTTGAGCAACTTGCCTTGCCTGTTTATGCATATATAAGTTATTTGATTGAGCACGCAAGTACTGATCTAAGCCGAAAAACATTGCATAGTAAAGAACCAAATAATGATAAAAGCCCCCTACTCTCATGGTTATTTGGTGTTCGACAGTTAGACCCTGACTCCCTCAGCCAGTACTTACTCACCGTTTTAAGTGATAACCCATGGACTCAAGCCTTATTGGATGCTGAGCAACATAAAAAGAAATCACTCAGTGATTCGGCTAAGTTATGGGTTGCGGTTAAGTTAATTTCAACACAAGTATATCAACCAAAATACGTACTCAGCCCGTGGCAAAAGCAAATTTTAGATTCTGTATTAAAAGAACTTGGCTGGCCTAGTACTGCGAATTTTTATTCACAATTAACCAGTCTAGGTTTAAGTAATAGTGTATAAACAGCGCATTTTATAAGACATATTGACTATTTTCACGGTTTTTACTGGCAAAAAGTTGAATAAATTGCTATAAAAGCCGCTTAAATTTTCAAACTCATTCACGTAAATTATCTAACAAGTTATCGCAGTTTATTTTTGCGACATATTTACGTGTATTTCTAACTCGTAATAGGAAAAGTTCATGACCAAAAAAATCATCACAGTAATCAAAGGCGACGGTATCGGTCCAAGTATTATTGATTCAGCTCTTGAGATATTACAAGCCGCAGGATGCGATTTTGATTATGAATTCGTTGATGCTGGTCTAGCTGCCTTAGAGAAAACAGGTGAATTATTACCGCAAGAGACTATTGACACTATTGCACGTAATAAAATCACTTTAAAGGGCCCATTAACAACGCCTGTTGGTGAAGGTTTTACTTCAATCAACGTCACATTACGTAAGCAATTTGGTTTATACGCAAACGTGCGCCCAGTAAAATCATTTGTCGGAACAAAAGCCCGCTACGATGATATTGATATCATCACAGTACGTGAAAATACACAGGGTATGTATTCAGGTTTAGGCCAAGTGACTTCAGAAGATGGTAACGAAGCACAAGCAATGTCAATGATCACGCGTGACGGTGCTGAGAAAATCGTTACTTTTGCATATGAGCTTGCCGTACGTGAAGGCCGTAAAAAAGTAACAGCTGTTCACAAAGCTAACATTTTAAAATCAACATCAGGTTTATTCTTAAAAGTAGCACGTGAAGTTGCAGAGCGTTACCCTGAAATTGAATCAACAGAAATGATTGTTGATGCTACTTGTATGAAATTAGTAATGAGCCCAGAAGAGTTTGACGTTATTGTTACAACAAACCTTTTTGGTGATATTTTATCTGACTTATGTGCAGGTCTAGTTGGTGGTCTTGGTATGGCGCCAGGTGCTAATATTGGTGAAGATGCAGCGATTTTTGAGGCTGTACATGGTAGTGCACCTGACATCGCTGGTAAAAACTTAGCAAACCCGACATCTGTGATCCTAGCGTCAATTCAAATGCTGGAGCATTTAGAAATGGGTGATACAGCTGAGCGCATCCGTAGCGCTGTAGCTGATGTGATTAAGACCGGTGATCGTACAACGCGTGATCTAGGTGGCAACCACGGAACTACCGATTTCACTCAAGCTGTAATTGACCGTCTATAATTTTTTCTGAACGGTTAAAAAGCACAAAAAACCAGTGTTAAAACTGGTTTTTTTGTGCCTGTCAATTTTCGATTCAACGGCCCTTTGTACTAACAATTTTATACCAATCGAGTTAAGTTACTGACCACTCATAGCGACAGGTAAATACGGTGATAACAAGGCATAAATTTTGACATGGTGTTGATCTCGGCAATTGCTCCTGCATTGCTCTACCTCCTGCATCCATGCAGTCGAACATGAAAAATTTATAACGCTGTTAGCGCTTTATTTAGCCCGCTAGAATGGTTAAATATCTAAGTCGATTGGTATTAGTACTCAATTCATAGACGTTTAATGAATAAATTAAGCGCTATCACCTATGCTCATACCTGCAACATCAGCTGAATACCCTGTGTTCAATCTTTAATTAATTGTATGAAATAGCATCTAAAAATATTTATCTCTCACATAATTAGAGCTCAACACCATTCCTATTATTAAGCTTTGTCATCGTAACGTCTTTGTCTACAATTAGACTCTGTAGCTGAGATCAAATCATCGCTCCATCAACAGCTATCATTTTAAGCATAAATTCTTTAATTACCTCGTAAAAAAACACATTTTAAAGCTAGCTTAAAATAAAAAACCAATTAATTTGGAATTTTAATGCAAGATAGTCTTGCTGGCRGTTGACATTAGGTAGTAAAACACTTAAAAATAGAGGTAATAAAAAAGTGAATTAATTGTGTCTTAGGCACCGAGTAATTAAATAGTTCATTAGAAATTTCATAACAAACATACAGAAGAAAAGTAATATTATGAAACATCAATTTCACCAAATAAACGTTCTCGTACTGGTCTTAGTCTTAAGCCCTGCGAGGATGTATTAAAAGGTGAAACAGCTTTTTAAAAACCCTCGCTCCAGCGGGGGTTTTTTTATGCATTTAAATTGTAATACTAATTTAATTAAGTCTATTAGGTAACTATTTACTTGTAACCTTAATTAAAAGTATCAGGTACGTGAGGAATGAGGATGAGTACGAAACAATATAATGGCTCCGAACTAGTGGTTCAGGCATTAAAAGAGTTAAAGGTTAAATATATATTTGGCTACCCCGGTGGCTCTGTATTAGATCTTTATGATGCTTTATTTCAACAAGATGATGTTGAGCATATTTTAGTAAGACATGAACAAGCAGCAACGCACATGGCTGATGGCTATGCGCGTGCTACAGGCGATGTTGGGGTGGTTTTAGCTACTTCTGGCCCAGGTGCTACAAACTGCATAACGGGCATTGCGACAGCGTACATGGATTCAATTCCAATGGTTGTATTATCAGGTCAAGTACCTACTAACTTAATTGGTGATGATGCATTTCAGGAAACCGATATTATTGGCTGTTCTCGCCCTATTGTTAAACATAGTTTTAACTGTCGTAGCGCTAAAGATATTCCAACAATTTTAGCTAAGGCATTTTATATCGCAAGTAGCGGCCGCCCAGGGCCTGTCGTTGTTGAACTGCCAAAAGACATGTTAAACCCAGCGTTAAAATTTGATTTTGAATTCCCTTCCACAACCGAATTACGAACCTACAACCCTAATACTAAAGGTCATTCAAAACAAATACGCAAAGCTGTAACTGCTATATTAGAAGCTAAAAAATTAGTTATTTATTCTGGCGGCGGTATCATCATTTCAAATACCTCAGAGCAACTAACACGTTTAGTAGAGTCACTTAATGCGCCAATTACCAATACTCTAATGGGTTTAGGTGGCATCAGTGGTGTACACCCCAACTTTATTGGCATGCTAGGCATGCACGGCAGCCTAGAAGCCAACAAAGCAATGGCCAATGCTGATGTAATCTTAGCCTTAGGTGCTCGTTTTGATGACAGGGTAACCAACAATGTTAAAAAGTTTTGCCCGAATGCAACTATTGTCCATGTTGATGTCGATCCAACATCTATTTCGAAAACAATAAAAGCCCATATTCCTGTCGTAGGTTGCCTTGCAACGGTACTTGAACAATTACAGACCGCGATAGATAAAAGCCCTTTAAATATAGACCGAAGTGCCCAAGAAGATTGGTGGCGTCAGATCATCAGCTGGCGCGAGCAAAAGTGCTTAAGCTACAGCAATGATGGCGAAAAAATAAAACCACAAGCTGTTATTGAAGCCCTCTATAAAGCAACAAATGGTGACGCTTATATCAGCTCAGATGTTGGCCAACATCAAATGTTTGCTGCACAATACTATCCGTTTAAAAATCCACGCCAATGGATCAACTCAGGGGGCTTAGGCACCATGGGTTTCGGTTTACCTGCAGCTATGGGCGTGAAGCTGGCATTTCCTGATAAAGATTCAATTTGTGTGACTGGAGATGGTTCAATTCAAATGAATATTCAAGAATTATCAACCTGCATGCAATACAACTTAGCAGTCAAAATTGTTTCTTTGAATAATCGCTCATTAGGTATGGTACGCCAATGGCAAGATATGGTTTATGGCGGTCGCCACTCATCATCTTATATGGACTCACTGCCTGACTTTGTAAAATTAGCTGAAAGTTATGGTCACGTAGGCATTAAGGTAAATACACTAGATGAGTTACAGCCTGCGATTGACAAAGCTATGGCGATTACTGACAAGTTAGTATTTTTAGATATTTGTGTTGATGAAAAAGAACACGTTTACCCAATGCAGATTAAACTTGGGTCAATTGATGAGATGTGGCTACGTAAAGGAGTAAAAGCATAATGCGCCGTATACTATCTATTTTACTAGAAAATGAGCCAGGTGCCTTGTCGCGTATAGTTGGTCTGTTTTCACAACGCGCCTATAATATTGATAGCTTAACTGTAGGCACTACTGATGATCATTCATTATCACGGATCACCATCACCACAATGGGAGATGACCGTATTGTTGAACAAATCACTAAGCAAGTTAATAAACTTGTGGATGTTTTAAAAATCATCGACCTGACTGAAATAGCACATATTGAGCGTGAGTTATTACTCGTGAAAGTTCATGCTCAAGATGAGGCTAAACGTTCGGCAGTTACTCGCGTAGCCGATGTATTTAACGGCGCTATTTTAGATATGGGCCGCAATAGTTATACATTACAGCTCGTTAGCAGTACAGATAAAATTGAATCATTTTTAGACACTTTACGCCATGAGACCGATATTATCGAAGTGGTACGTTCTGGGGCTGTAGGCATAGGCCGTGGTGATAAAGCGTTAAGAATATAATAATTAAAAAGCACAAAAAAAGGGCTAAACAGCCCTTTTTTTGTTAATAAGTGCTTTAACTTATTAAGGATTAACTTGGTCTTTTAGACCTTTGCCTGCTTTAAAGCTTGGGATAGTTGCCGCTGAAATTTGAATTTCTGCACCTGTTTGTGGGTTACGGCCAGTACGTGCAGCACGCTCTTTTACTGAGAAAGTACCAAAACCAACTAATGCAACAGAATCACCTTCTTTTAAAGATGTTGTTACAGCACCAGTAAACGCGTCAAGTGCACGTGTAGCCGCTGCTTTAGAGATTTCTGCATCAGTAGCGATTTTTTCAACTAATTGAGCTTTATTCATTTGTTAAATTCCTATTCGTTATTATTTTGCCTTCGCAAAACCTATCTTTATGCATTTTTTAAGTATTGGCAACAGCAAATTGCCATTTTTGTTTAAATTCTTAATAAATGGATAAAATTTGGATAATAGTCTTAAAAAATAATGCTTATATCATTAACGAATACTGAATTTAATGACTTTTTAATACTATTATAAAAAAACTATCTACTGTTCAATTTTTTCAATCACCAAAGTAACTTCACCAACCTCAATACCAAATTTATCAATAGCGGTACGGTTAATCAAGCGAGAATCTGTTACCAAGTACATCCAATCGTCAAAGTTAACTTCATAACTGCTACCATCAACAGACAACTCTAAAGAATATGTCCAATGAAAAACACTTCCATTACTCGCACCTTGCGCTATCCCAATGACATCACTAGCAGTTCCTGTTAATGTATTATCATCGTTTAAAGTTATATACCAAACGCGGCGCTGTGTTTCCCCATCATCGTAAACAAAATCTTCTTCTATAACGCCCTTATTGCCATCCCAAGACGCATCCATATCAACAACTAGCTTACGGGTAAGTTCGCCTTTATAATCTTGTACGACACCGTAGGCTTTCAATTTACCATTGAAGAATGTCTTAAAATTAAACTCAGGCTGGCTTTGGCTGTAATAATCGACATCGGGCGCTGCACAGCTCGTTAAAAAAACAAGCATAAATAGAATTAAACCACGGATTGTATTGTTCATATTATTTCCTATTGATAGCGTTTGTAACAAATGGTAATTGTATTTAACGACCCAGTAATTGCTTGCGCATTTTAGGCTCAGATGTGTTTTCAGATAGCCATATAGAGAGGAAGTCATCCGCAAAATTAACATCCTTGATCGAGCCTAGCTCTTTATTTTGATGATAAAAAGTACCTACACCTGTTTCAGTCGTAATAAAAGTAAGTGTCTCGCCTTCTTTTATGTCAGGCCAGATTGCCAATAACTTATCATCATACTTTTTAACCAGTTGGTTTTTTCCTAGGTACTGCCACTGCTCGTTGGTTGCTTTGACAATGTCTTTTGCAGCAAAATCGCGAAGATAAGTAAGTGATAATTTAGTCGGGTGCTGAGGAAACTCGTACTGCCCTGTAGTCGTTGCCAAAGTAGCGTCATAAACATCCCAAAAAATGTACTCAAAACGAGACGTTCCGACGGTTTTAAAATCAGCCGAAACGCATTGACCAACAAAGGCTAAGCACACCGCACAGATTGTATTAACTATAAAACGGTTCATGAATACCTTTAATTTAATAGTGAAGGTTAAATTTGTGGTGAGCTTTGATTGCTGTTTTGAGCAAAGCGTTTGTTCAAATACATAATGAGATTGAACATACATGACCAAGCCACCCCGTAAACAAGCCAAAACTGCAATAATGGTACAGAAATGGTAATAACACCAAAACGAGCACCCGCCCAATAACTTGCAGGTGCGCTAATGGCACAAACCAATAAAGAAAAAAACCAAGGGAGCTTATTTAAAAACTGCATTGAGGTATTCAGAGTCAGTAATAATGCACACCACAATAATACAAGCCAAAACGGGAAAGGTGACTGTTTAAAATACAACATCCCTGATAAAACCATTAAATACTCGTATGTTAGCGCTATAACTAAGCCAAATGTGATCAGTATTAAATCTTGTTTTTTCTGTTTAGACAGATAAACCATTAGACCAATTACACAGAGTATTGGAATTATTGCTCTAGTTTCAAGGAGTAAGGCCATAAACCAAACACCTTGAAACAATGCAAAATTAATAACCGAGCGCAATGTCGTCTCTTGAATGGCTAAAGCGAGGTTTACGTGCCACTAAATGAACAGTGCTGGTTGCTCTGGTGCGAAAAGCCCCTTCACAATAGGCTAAATAGAAAAGCCAAAGACGATAAAAGCGCTGATCAAACTTAGTTTTATCAATTTCAGGCCAACTTGCGACAAAGCGAGAACGCCAATCTGCTAATGTTCTCGCGTAATGGACTCCTATGTCCTTTATGCTATGGACTACCATGTCGGACTGCTGCTTTATTTGTTTATTCATTTCATCAATACACGGTAAGCATCCACCAGGGAATATATACTGCTGTATGAAATCAGAATTTTTTAAATAGTGCTTGTAACGTTGGTCGGCAATAGTTATTGCTTGAATTAGCATCGCACCAGACTCTTTCAATAATTCATTGCACTTTTTGAAAAAACTCGGTAAATATTCATGCCCTACAGCCTCGATCATCTCTATGGAAACAAGCTTGTCATATCGCCCTTCAAGTAAGCGATAGTCTTTTTTAAGCAACGTTATTTTATCCTCTAAACCAAGCTCAGCTACTTTTTGTGCTACGTATGAGTATTGTTCATCTGAAATTGTCGTGGTTGTAACATGACAGCCATAATGCGTTACTGCATGTATTGCAAATGCTCCCCAGCCGGTTCCAATTTCAACTACTTTTTCGCCTGGCTGTAAATCTATTTGCTGACAAATTAAATCGAGTTTATGTTTTTGTGCATCTTCTAAAGAAGCGCTTTTTGATGGATAAACTGCACTTGAGTACAACATTTCAGTGCTTAAAAACGATGAATAAAGCTCATTACCAAGATCGTAATGAGCAACAATATTCTTTTTTGAACCGTGCTCTGAGTTTTTGTTCTTAAAATGATTTAATCGAAAGTAAATATTACTGAAAAATGCAAATTTCTTCTCAAATGCATCGAGCTCATTTTGATTAATGGCAAATATTTCAATTAATTTGGTTAAATCATCACAATCCCAATGACCAAGGATATATGATTCACCCGCACCTACACTGCCTGATAAAGCGAAGGACTTGTACATAGCATTACTGTGAACTGTAAGCTTTACATTGAGTTCGCTTTTTTTATCACCAAAATGAGTTACATTGTTACCTTCTAACAAAATTACATGCCCGGTTTTTAGACTATTAAAGGCACCGAAGACAAGTTTTTTATATATTTTTATCAGCCAATCACTCGATTGCACAGTCTCTAAACTGGATACTTTTTCCATAACATCACCTAAATTCTTACTAATGCAGATTAGCTGCCTTTACCTGAGTGCCCAATAAATGGCACTCGTTTACAAAATAATTTAAAAGCATGGACGTATATCCCTTTGAAAATACTCCACGTCATTGCTGGAAATTGCTTTAAAAGTGCAGATACACTCTCATTGTTCAACGATTGGCGTTTTAATCTAAGCGTCGCATCAAACAATACAGTGCCATCTTTTTTGTTTTCTATATGAATCATTGCATTATCGTTCTTAAAACGCGTATTCCAATGATAGTTCATATCTAAATCCATGAAAGGTGATACGGAAAAAACCTTCTTAAAGTTCACTTTTTTTTCTATTGGTACTAAATAATAATGCCGCTCATTCCAAGGAGTATTACTTACCTCTGCGACCATATGCGTGAAATCACCGGACTTGCTTTGATAAAAGAAAAAGTTAACCGGACTAAAGTAAAGACCAAAACACCGTAACTGACCAAGCATGTATACGTTTTCAAATATATCTGAAACCCCCAACTCGGCTATTTTTTTAAATGCACGATCGGAGATAGTTTCATGTATATTTTCGTCTTGATTAAGATAATCTGCTTGATTAAACTTAAGCGCTTTAAACCCTTTAGTGCCCAACCCTTTATGTATATTATTGAGTGATTCAGGATCAATAAGGTCCACCCACATCATATAGATGGGGTGTTTAAAATAATGGGATTTAACAGCAAATCGGCGATGTTTTATATCACCAATATACACCGCGCTAGTCAAACTCAACACCAAGCTGACGCGCTACATCTACCGCACTTTTAACGCCGTCTTCATGAAATCCGTTATACCAATAAGCGCCGCAAAAATAGCTATTATTTTCGCCATCAACTAATTTTTTTTGTCGCTGGGCTGCAATTGACGCTTTATTAAATACAGGATGATAATAGGTAAATTCACGAAGTATTTTTTCTTTATCAATACCTTGCTTATGATTAAGTGTCACACAAAACTGTGTGTCACTTTTAATTCCCTGCAAAATATTCATTTGATATGTCACAACAGCAGCTTTATCTACATTATCATTGAGCAGGTAATTCCAGCTTGCCCAAGCCGCTTTACGCTTTGGCAATAGTCGCGTATCTGTATGTAATATAACTGAGTTTTCAGTGTAAGGAATAGCACCTAGCACCTTTATTTCATCATCTGTAGGCGAATCCAATAATTTAAGAGCTTGATCTGAATGGCATGCAAATACTACTTTATCAAACTCTTCACTGTGACCATCGGCAAAAGAAAGCGTTACACCTAGGTCCCTCCTTACCACTGACTTTATATCGCTATTTAACTTTATATTATCAGCAAAACCTTTTATTAATGGCGCTATGTATTCTCTGGAACCACCCGGTATCACGTACCATTGAGGGCGATTAGTAATATCAAGAAGCCCATGATTAAAAAAGAACTTTACAAAAAATTCAACGCCTACGCCGCTCATTTCTTTTATGCTGGTAGACCAAATCGCTGCGCCCATAGGCAAGATATAATGATAACGAAAAAAATCATTAAATCCGTGCTCATCTAATAAATTGCCCAGAGTTTGACCCTGCGTGTATTTATTGTCATGGTGTAGAACCTTGCATAATTTATTAAAGCGGACGATATCAGCCAGTAGCTTCCAAAAACGAGGACGAAAAATATTTCGTTTTTGAGCAAATAGGCTGGTAAACGTGTGGCCATTGTATTCAAAGCCTGTTTCTTCATTATGAACACTGAAACTCATTTCAGTCGGCTTTCGCTCTATGCCAATACGCTTTAATAGTTTTTCAAAGTAAGGATATGTACGGTCATTAAATACGATGAAACCGGTATCTATGGCGTAATTTTTACCATTAACATCAACATCTACTGTTGCAGTATGCCCACCAATATAATTATTTTTCTCAAAAACGGTGATATCGTACTGTTTATGTAACAAATGAGCACAACTTAAACCGGATACGCCGGAACCTATTATTGCTATTTTTTTCAACGTGATAATCCTTTTGCAAGCTTTAACCACAGAGGGAGTGGCAGCACGCGTAAACACTTTAAGATTAAAGTAAATCGATACGGAAAATGAATTTCCTTACGGCGTTTGCTAACGCCTTTAATAATATAATCGGCCGCTTTTTCTGCCGTAACTGCCATAGGCATCGGAAAATCGTTCTTCTGTGTAAGTGGGGTTTTTACGAAGCCTGGATGAACGAGCGATACATCGACATCAGTTAAATCAACAGCAAGGCTTTTTGCTAAATAACTTACTCCCGCTTTTGAAGCTCCATATGCCTCAGAGCGAGGTAGTGGTAGATAAGTAACACTTGAACTAACTATAACTAATTGCCCACCTGACTTTATTTTTGGTAATAAAGCATCAAGGCAATAACCCATTGAGAGTAGATTTGTTGTAATGACACGCGCAAATAAAGCGCTGTCGAAGTTTCGAGCATCATTAATATATTCACAATTTCCGGCATTTAATATGACACGGTCAAACTGTTCGTAATGAGCTGTAGCCTGTTTCACTGCATCAACATCGGTAGCATCAAATTTACATGCCTCAATGTTGTTATAACCTGACAATTGAGCTAATTTTTCCTCATTGCGACCACAAGCAATAACGCGATCACCTAGAGCAGCATATTGCTTTGCAAGCTCCTCACCAATACCAGAAGTCGCACCTGTAATGAGTGTAATCATGATTGTGTCGCTCGCTTATTGATAAGTTTAATAACAGGGCCTATAAATGGGATTTGTTGGTACAATAGCTCACCTACATCAAAGTAATCTCGGTGCAATTTTATTTTGTTCCCATCGAAAACCAGATGACTATGACCCTGAACAGCGATTTCTTTGTGCGATGCTAATTTAGGGTGACGATAGTACATAGTCCAATATAAAAAAGCGTTATCATCTACGCTATGAAAGCTTGAAATATCAAACCGACATTCAGTTACATTACTGTATAAATCGGCGAAGTAACTGTGAAGATCATCCAAACCATTAACAGTATGCAATGGGTCTGAAAAACAGATTGATGGATGATAAATATCGTCAAGTAAATGTAGGCTATCTTTACTTAGCTGTTGATAAATATTGACAAAATTCTCAATTTTTTGTTCGCGCATTTTATACCTTAAAACAATTATACCTTGAAAGCGTTTAAAGCCCTTTCACGTGCGGCTTTGTGATCAACAACAGCTGGCCAATATACCTCTTTCTTATTCATCTTCGCTAAATATTCATGCGGAAAATGAATCTGTTTATCCGGCACATTTTCCAGTTCGGGTATATACTTACGAATAAATTCCCCCTTTGGATCAAATCTTTCGCTTTGAGTAATTGGGTTAAAGATCCGAAAGTATGGTTGCGCATCACACCCTGTACTCGCTGCCCATTGCCAACCACCATTATTAGATGCTAGATCGCCATCTATTAGGTGTGTCATGAAAAAGCGCTCACCCTTTCGCCAATCAATTAAAAGGTGTTTAGTTAAAAAGCTCGCAACAACCATTCGCAAACGATTATGCATCCAGCCTGTTTCTAATAACTGGCGCATTGCAGCATCGACAAGCGGATAGCCAGTTCGCCCTTCACACCACGCTGTAAAATCGTTATCGTCTGCTCGCCACTTAACTGCATCGTACTTTTCATTAAAGTTTTTATATTTATTTAAATCTGGAAAAGCAACAATCAAATGGCGATAAAACTCTCGCCATACCAACTCATTAACCCAAGTGAATAAGTTACTTTTTGCACTAGTCAATACATCTACATGTTGTTGTTGAACAAGCGCGACAAGTTGATGAACGCTTACAATACCCAGTGCCAAATATGGACTGATCCCCGATGTTCCTTTTATGCTAGGAAAATCACGAGTGTCTTTGTAACTAACCAATTTTTTATCAATAAAACGCGCAATAACACCACTGAGGGAGGCATCATCAACAGGCCATTTTTCAGAGCTATTGTCACTTTCGAGTGATGCTGGTGGTTGCCAAATTATTTCTGCAAAGCACTGGGGAAATTGACGAAAATGAAAATGTGTATCTTGATGTAGTTTCAGCCATGTATTTTTGAAAGGTGTAAAAACTTTATACATTTCACCTGTTTTAGTTACAACTGTACCAGGTGGGGCAATTACGTCGCCATCGTAAAAAGTGCATTTTATCTGATGCTTGTCTGCCCTTGAAATAAAGTCGGCGTCTCGCTGCTGCTCATTATATTCATATTCTTTATTAGCAAAAACTTGTGTGATGTTATGAGCCGAGCAAAAACCATCTAAAAGTAAAACACATTCGTTGTAAGTTCCTGCATCAATTACATGCAATTTGATGCCATGTTTAGCCAACAAATCACCTAGAAATACAACTCTACGTTTTATCAAATCTATTTGGATAGGTGCAACATTATGCTGGCGCCATTGCGTGGGGGTAATAAAAAAAATGGCATTTTTACAACCACTTTCAATCGCATCGTATAATGCTAGATTATTAAAAAGGCGCAAATCGCGCCTAAACCAAAAAACTGTCTTCATTAGATACCGTATCTCAGCTTTAAATCATGAGGATAAGGATTGAAATAAACTTGCTTATCAAGATACTCATTAGGGTGAACTTTTAAATGGTGCTTTACTAATGTTAAAGGCACATATAAAGGCACGAGTCCTTCTCTGTATTCATCAATCGCATCTCTAAGTTCTTGCTTTTCAACTTTACAAAGTACCTTTTTAAAATAGCCTTGCAAATGCATAAGAGTATTACTGTTATTTTTGCGTGATGCAGGCCTCTTTAATGCAGCCATTAGCCCCGAAATATAGGAATCTGCAAGTGATTCACTATCTGCACCATCAAAAGTACCAAGTAAGTTACCTAAGTCTTTATAAGCTTGGTAATTATGAGCCATTAGTAAGTACTTGTATTGGGAGTGGAACTGAGTTAAACGATGTACACTTACTGGCTGCTCTCGTAAAATTTGCCAATTTTTGTAAGTATAAACTCGCATTACGAAGTTTTCCCGTAAGTGCATATCATTTAACCTGCCATTTTCTTCACAAGGTAGCAGCGGGTTATGCAACATAATTTGTTCAGCAAAAAAGCCGACGCCTTCAGATGTATTGCCGGTACCAGCCTCATTGTAAATTTTAATCCGTTCCATACCACAGCTCGGACTTTTCGCACAAAAAACAAACCCACTCAATTGACTAGCCTGCTCTGTTGCAATTCTTTTACCATATTCGGTTAACTTAGGCCCAACATCTCCTGTGCCATCTGGGCGACATACTTTTATTGTGTCACCAACTCGAACTTGCCTGATTGTAGGCCTAGGTATGGGAAGCCCTACAGCTACCTCAGGGCAAAAACGAGTATATTCAACGTGTTTAGATAACTCGTCCATACAAAAATTTGATTTTTTATGTCCGCTATCAAAGCGGACTTTTTCACCAGCAAGACAGGCGCTTATTCCTATCTTAATTGTCGATTGCTGCATGTATTTCCTTAATAGATCAAGTTGCCAATTGGATTAAGTAGTTTACTCAAACCTTTATTAAAGTGTAGAGCACTACTGACAACTGTGTAACATAAACAGCCATTTTCTGTTACCGGTGTATGCTGATGCTGACCATCTAGAAGCATAAAATCTCCTGCAACATAATCTCCTGATTCATCACTAAATTCACCGGCAAGCAATAAAGTTAATTCAAAGCCTGTGTGAGTATGCTCTGGTATTTCGCCACCAGCAGCAATATGAAGTAAACTTGATCTAAGGGCGCCATCGTCTAACGCTATACGTGATCTAGAAAGTTTGCCCATTTGCATAAACTTACTATGAGCAATTCGAGACAACGCACGTGGTAGCTCATATGATTGTTCATTTACAGAAACTTCCTGCTTTTTAACTTCATACACTTCATCAATGCCATCATCTAGCATGATAGATTCTAATAGCCCTGCATCTTCTAAATCTATTTGTTCGGAAAAATCTTCTTGGTTGTTAATAAATACTTCGCTCGCATTACTCGCTTCAATAGCTTCAACCTTGTCTCTACAACAAGAGCACATATCAATATGGATAGACACTGCAACACTTAAACTAGCAGGTAATGTTCCATTACAATACTGAGTTAATAAAGCATCAGTTGGATGGTGTTTAATCATTTTTATCTCCCATCTCATTTCGTAACTTTTGTAAAGCTAAACGCAAACGAGATTTAACTGTTCCAACTGGAATGTTCAGTTGCTCTGCAAGTTGCTCTTGTGACATATCCTGAAAATAAACGCCACGTACAACATCTCTTTGGGCTTGTGGCAATTTATCAAGATAACCCTTTATCTGCTTATCTTCGAGGTGATCACTAAACTCATGGGCATCATTTTCATTTTGCTCAACTAAAGGCCAAATATCTTCACTGATATTATCCTCTTTGTTACTTTTCATTTTACGAAGCATATCAAAGGAGGCATTTCGCATAACAGTGTAAATCCACGTTGTCGCAGCGCCCTTATCGTTGTTATATAAGTGAGCTTTTCGCCATACTGAAGTGAGTGTTTCCTGTACAAGCTCCATAGCTTGTGCTTCAGAATTAAACTGTTTTATACCGAAACGTTTAATTTTTGGTGAAAAATACGCGAATAAATAAGAAAATGCTTTTTTGTCTCTTTTAGTAGCAACGGCGAATAGAGCATCAGCAAGTTCTTTGCTTGGTGTATCTGGCATGGCAGTGTAGTTACCTGTTCTAGGTTTACAACGTATTGACGGTTGTTGACTCACCATTTTTATATTCCCCTTAATGTTCTTATTCTTCAATACGCATCTGAAGAACATATGGATCATATATATTTAGGTAAATTCGTTATTAATGACAGTATGTAGGAAAGTGTGGATATTCGCAAAGTCAGATTTATACGCAAGCTGTTGTTTTTTATCTATTGAAATAGGAAGAAGTTCAAGCCATCGTGCAATCACCCAATTAAAGTTATCAAATTGGGTTTCTCGGTACAAATTACGCAGTTGCTTATTATCTGCAAATAAATCTTTTAGTGCGCTCACCAAACATGTATCACTGCGTTCAATTGTGTGGGGCTCTGTGAACCAATTTGGTTCTTTCGTCTTCGATGTTTGACCATAGCGTAGTTTATTTTTATCTTGAACCACATCTGTTATCTCAACAGCATACATCGCCGCCACGTCAATAACTAAAACCCCTCCTTCATCTAAGGTAAAATCGACGATCTCAACTAGGCAACCGCGGGTAGGTGTATTTAGGTAACAATCAATATCATATTGGCATAATACAAAACCACTCCCACTTTTGAGCGACTCTTTGACCATGTCAAGGTAACGCTGTTCAAAAATGCGTAATCGTGTATACCCATGTGGTAATAAAAAAACAGGTAATGGGAAGATTGCACGTTTCATAAGGCCTACTACATCAATTAACTATGCATTACTCTACGTGCCTTGCAGTAAATAAGATCAATTCACCTACTGTTGTTATACCTGTTTAACAGATATTAAACCACTGCCCCACATTACGGATAAGCTCAAACGATGCATATACACCTAATAAACTGAAAACAGGTGCTAACATTAAGGCTAATAATCCTAGTTCACTGCTCATTAGATTACCCTTCATTTGATTGAGATTGAACAGCTACCAACTCAGTTTTTACTATTTTTTCTAGATCTGAACCCTGAGTACGGCTTGTGTTTTCTACAACTTCAGTCATCAATAACTGCGAATTAATTGATAGGCTTTGTTTCAGTGAGTTACTTAATTCTTTATTCATCGTCTTTATATAGCTTGCTATATTTTGTGTTAATACTTGTGTAATCTCAAACTCACCTTCATTTGCACTTGCATGTGTAGAACCGACAATTAAAAGTGCTGCTACTGCTGATTTAATAATGCTTTTCATAATGGTATTCCCTGTTGTGTTATTAAGTTAGTCGCTATTACTTAATCAAAGGTTGTGCCAACTAGAAAATAAAAAATAAACCACTGATTTAAAAAGAAATAAATAAATTAAAATTCATATACCATTCATTGCATGATATTTTTAACCAATCATTTTAGTCAAAAAAACCAAAAAGTAGTGCATTAATTTAGATTGCCAAACTCAGCGTACACTTGTACACTGAAACTCGTTTTTGATTATTATTTTTAGAGCTTTATATGTCGATTGATCATGCTTATTCCCCAAAGGAAGAGCAACTTAATACCGTGTCTCACGGGGCTGGCGTTCTATTTTCAATTTATGTGTTGTGGGAGTTGCTTTCAAAAGCACAAAACTATGCAGAAATAATAAGTGCGGGGATCTACGGCACAAGTTTATTTCTACTTTTTTTATCATCAACTTTATATCACGCAAGTACAAGGAGTGAAGTTCGCGCATTTTATAAAAAATGTGACCACTGCGCTATTTACATTCTCATTGCAGGAACCTATACCCCATTTTTAGTGCTATCACTACAAGGTATATGGTCGGTTGCCACCCTATTATTTATTTGGTCTTTAGCACTTGGCGGAGTCGTTTATAAACTAGTAGTCAAAAACCAAAGTAAAAAAGTTTCACTATCAACATACTTATTAATGGGTTGGTTTGCAGTCGCAATCATCTACCCTATGTACTTAAATGTAGACGTTAATGCATTATGGTGGTTACTTGCAGGTGGCATATTCTATAGCTTAGGAACACTCTTTTATAGCGCAAAACACCGACAGTTTAGCCATGCTATTTGGCATATTTTTGTGATTGCAGGCTGCGTTTGTCACTATATTTCAATTAGTAGATATTTATTAACGCGCTAATTTAAAGCCAGCGGTAAATTCGCATATTTACACGGTTATTTTTAAACGTCACTCCCTCACAGATGAGCAATTGGTGTTGTGTTATATACTGTGAAGAGCCTTCAGGGAAAGAAATTTTACCCTGACTATTGATAACACGATGCCATGGAATGGTAGAATCTTTTGGCATCAGTTTTAATAAACGCCCTACTAACCGTGCGTTGCTAGGCAACCCAGCCATTGCAGCAACTTGACCATAGCTGGCTACTTTCCCTAATGGAATATTAGCCATCACAGTATAAATCTTTTCTTCTTTGCTTAACTCCATATCATTTTCCTAAATATTCTTTACTTAAGCGTTTAAAATCACGCCATATAGCCCTTGCAACAGGTCCATGATGCGTTGAGTTTTGTCTAAAAACACGAATTTGAGCACTAAAAGTGTGCTCTCTATCGATTATGTTTATTTGCTGTAATGCACCACTATCTAACTCATTTTGACAATGAGCAAGGCTTATTATTGCCCAACCTGCGCCTGATAATAAAAATGACTTTAATGTCGAAACGTCATCTATTTTCATCATCGCAGACCCTTTCGAATAAGATAGACGTTCACTATCAAAACTCATATCACTTTCAAACATGGCTAAACATGGGTACTGCTGTAATTGTTCATAGTCAACTTTATTTGGTAACAACCCATTAGCACTAACAATGCCTATGTCTAACTTCCCAATAGGTAGACTCTCTAAATCTCCTGTTGCATGAAATAAATCAAACCAAGGACCAATCCCCAAATCCACTTGTGCCTTATTTACTTGCTCTAAAGACGCAAACCGCTTACCGCTTGTTACACTAAACTCCGTGCTTGTATACTTTACAAACGCATCACAAATAATATCGTTATAAAACGGTTGATGGCATAGTTGCTCATAGCAAATTTTGTAATTTGCTTCATTCCCTAGTGCCAATTCGTTGGCTAATTGCATTAAATGAGACTCAGCACCTAATAATAGTGCTGCTTCTCGATGAAAAATACGCCCTTTTTCGGTCAATTGGAGACGATAATAGTTACGGTCAAGTAATTCAAAACCCACTTCATTTTCAAGCTTTTTTACTGCAAGTGTCAAAGCGGGTTGGGATTTATGCAGCGCAAGTGCAGCCTGCGATAAACTTTGAGTGCGCACTATCGCATCGAGCATTTTTAATTGGACTAGGTTCATAATAACTTCAACCAAAACATCATTATTTTTATTTATGATCTTTTTAAAATTTAATAATTTTTATTTTATATGTTTGCGGCGTATGCTGCACGTAATATATTGTTTTATGACACGGAGAAGATAATGAAACTGGTGCCTGCCTTTTTACTCTCAGCATTAATGCTCACTTTAATTGCCTGCAAAGAAGATCCAATTCAAGTCGATCAGCAAGCTACAATTCGACCCGTTAAGCTTTTTAAGGTTGGTAGTGACTCTGACGAAACGATTCGAAGTTTTCCTGCTGAAGTTGTGGCTAATCAAGGGTCATATTTAGCATTTAGAGTAAATGGTGAGTTACTTAAGTTTCCAGTTCTGGCTGGGCAGCATGTTGAAAAAGATCAATTACTAGCTAAATTAGACCCTGAAGATTTTCAGTTGCAATACGAAGAACGTAAAGCACGCTACGAATTAGCACACTCTCAACTTGACCGCATAAAAAAATTATTTGATAAATCAATTACCAGTCAATCTGAACTTGATCAGGCACTTGCTAATAAGCAGGTGGCGGAATCTGCATTAAAAATAGCTCAAACAAATTTAGATAATAGTGAATTACGTGCGCCATTTAGCGGCACTGTGGCAAAAGTATTTGTTAAAAACTTTGAAAATATCCAAGCGAAACAAAATATTTTACGCCTTGAGACTCGCGATCTCATGGACGTCGTTATTCAAGTACCTGAAAAACTCATTGCACGTATAGATAAAGACGCAAACTATCAGCCTAGTGTGGTATTTGATGGTTTTCAAAATAAATCATACACACTCACAATCAAAGAATTTGATACGCAGGCAGATCCTATTACACTGTCATATAAAGTGGTTTTTTCTTTACCTGTGCCAAAAGACTTCAATTTACTCGCGGGCATGACTGGTCGTGTTGATATTGATTTAAGTAAAATCACTCACTCTCAATCACAGTATGCATTATTGCCTGTTGAAGCCGTATTTTCAGAACCAACGGAGTCTTCAAACAACAATAGTTACGTATGGGTTTACGACGCTGTTAGCGAAAAAGTAACTAAACAAGCTGTAGAAGTTGGTCAACTCCATAAAAGCGGAATAGAGGTTCTTTCTGGTGTTACAAAAGATCAACAGGTTGTTGCAGCGGGTGTGCATTATTTAAAAGAAGGTATGCAAGTTCGTCCTTGGCAAAAAGAGCGAGGCTTATAATATGAGTATTGCTGAACTTACCATAAAAAGAAAAGTAATTAGCTGGATGTTCGCACTGCTGCTTTTAATTGGCGGAGCAGTCTCTTATTTAGGCTTAGGGCAATTAGAAGACCCTGAATTTACACTAAAAAAAGCGATGGTTATTACTCTGTATCCCGGTGCATCACCGCAACAAGTTGAAGAAGAAGTTACATTTCCTATTGAAAACGCCATCCAACAATTACCTTACGTAGATTATGTGACTAGTATTTCCTCCCCTGGTAAATCACAAATTACGGTTGAGATGAAAAGTACTTACCGCAAACAAGACCTGCGACAAATATGGGATGAATTACGCCGTAAAATAAACGATCAAGCCTCCGCTTTACCAAGTGGTGTATACCCAAGTACCGTAATGGATGATTTTGGTGATGTCTATGGCGTTATGTATGCTGTTACGGGCGATGGTTACTCTTATGATGAGCTAAAAAATTACGTTGATTACTTAAAGCGTGAACTCGTTCTCGTTGATGGCGTAAGTAAAGTTACTGTTGCTGGTGAACAACAAGCGCAAGTAATGGTTGAAATTTCAACTCGAAAACTCGCTCAGTTAGGTATAGCACCAAATAGAATTTATCAATTATTACAATCACAAAATACTGTATCTAATGCAGGAAAAGTCCGCGTTGGTGACGAATCAATTCGCTTGCACCCAACAGGTGAATTTAAAGACGTTAAAGAACTTGAGAGTTTACTTATTTCAAAACCAGGTGCTAGCGAGCTAATTTATTTAGGTGACGTAGCGAAGGTTTATAGAGAGTACGCTGAACTTCCTAACAATATTATGCGCTTTAACCAACAGCAAACGTTACTGGTTGGCGTATCTTTCAGTACTGGTGTTAATGTTGTCGATATTGGTAAGAATATAAAAGCCCATTTAGCATCAATGGAGTATCAACGCCCCCATGGCATGGAAATTAACACCGTATATAACCAGCCCGTGGAAGTCGAAAAGTCAGTTGATGGCTTCATTATCAGCTTATTAGAAGCTATTGGTATTGTTATCGTTGTACTTTTAGTTTTTATGGGAATTAAAAGTGGTGTGTTAATTGGCGCTATTTTATTATTAACGGTTCTGGGTACTTTCATCTTTATGAAACTATTTGCAATCGACTTACAGCGAATTTCTTTAGGTGCACTTATCATTGCGCTTGGCATGCTCGTTGATAATGCAATCGTTGTGACCGAAGGCATTTTGATAAACCTAAAGCGTGGTCAAACAAAAATTAAAGCGGCAGTAAACATTGTAGAGCAAACGAAGTGGCCACTGCTCGGTGCCACGGTTATTGCCATCACTGCATTTGCTCCTATTGGGTTAAGCGCTGATGCCAGTGGGGAGTTTGCTGGAAGCCTTTTTTGGGTGTTGTTAATTTCACTATTACTTAGCTGGATAACCGCCATAACGTTAACCCCTTTTTACGCTGACTTAATGTTTAAGCAGTCTGAAGTTAAAGAAGATAGCCACGATGATGACCCTTATCAAGGAGTGATCTTTAACCTATATAAAAGCTTACTAAGTAACTCGATGCGATTTCGTAAAACAACATTACTCCTTATGGTCGTGCTGTTAATGAGCGCTATATTTGGGTTTAAGTTTATTAAGCAATCATTCTTTCCAGCTTCAAATACGCCTATGTTTTATGTTGATTACTGGCATGCTCAAGGTGCTGACATTCATACTACATTAGATGGTGTAGCAAAACTTGAAGCCTTTTTACAAAAAGATCCCCTCGTTGAAGATGTAACAACGACCATCGGCCAAGGTGCTCCGCGCTTTATGCTTACTTACGCACCTGAAAAGTCATATCCCGCATACGGACAATTGATTATTCGCGTAAAAGATAGAGAAGCCGTTGCTACCATGATCAAAAAAGTACGTGATTATGAATACAATAATGTTCTCGATGCTAAATTAAAAGTAAAGCGCATGGAAATTGGCCCTTCAACAGATGCAAAAATTGAAGCTCGTTTTTCAGGGGCCGATCCTGTCATATTACGCCAATTAGCAAAACAAGCTAAAGACATATTAAGTAGTGACGCAGGTTCATTTAATGTACGTGATGATTGGCGTGAACGCTCTAAATTAATCCGCCCTCAATTAAACGAGCAAAAAGCACGTCGTTTAGGCATCGGAAAAACAGATTTAGATCAATTACTGTTAACCAGCTTATCCGGTAAAAAGGTAGGTGTATACAAAGACGGTACGCAACTATTGCCTATTATTGCCCGCTCACCTGCTGAAGAACGGCTCAATGTTGAAAGCTTACGTGACTTACAAATCTACAGCCCTGTTTTAGGTGTATTTGTTCCGGTTACTCAAGTAGTCGATGATTTTATTGTTGAGTGGGAAGATAGTTTAATAATGCGCCGTGACCGAAAGCGTACAATCACTGTTATGGCCGATCATGACGTTATTGGCGACGAGACCCCCGCTAAACTATTCGCCCGGGTTCGTGCTGATATAGAAGCAATTACATTACCCCATGGTTACGAGTTACAATGGGGTGGAGAGTTTGAGTCATCCAGCAAAGCGCAAAAAGCAATATTTGGCTCGCTGCCACTGGGTTATTTAGCTATGTTTGCAGTGACTGTATTACTATTTAACTCGGTTAAACAGCCTCTCGTTATTTGGGCAACGGTGCCGCTGGCAATTATTGGTGTAAGCGCGGGGCTATTATTAATGAACGCCGCATTTAGTTTTATGGCTTTATTAGGCTTATTAAGCTTAAGCGGGATGTTAATAAAAAATGGCATTGTATTAGTTGATCAAATCAACCTTGAGCTAGCCAGTGGAAAAGACCCATACCAAGCAGTGTTTGACTCTGGGGTAAGCCGTGTCCGCCCTGTTGCAATGGCTGCAATTACAACTATTTTAGGTATGATCCCTTTACTGTTTGACGTATTTTTTCAATCTATGGCCGTCACAATCATGTTCGGATTAGGATTTGCAACTGTACTCACACTCATTGTCGTACCCGTACTTTATACTCTACTGTTTAAAATCGAAGTACCTAAAAACGCATAATAGGCTCTGCCCAAAGGGTTCTTCCTAGGGGGGATTAACTCTTTGTTACCTACACGGATGTCGGTAAGGGGGTGAGCAGGGCGCGGAAGCTTTGCTCGGTTTTTACTTATTCTCACATGGATGTGAGTCAGTAGAATAACGCAGGAGCAGTTATCGAGCCCACTCGATTCCAAACCTCGCGCCGCGATTAAACCGCCCCTAGATTGAACAAATTTCAATCCACAAAGGTCAACATGCCCTAGGCCAAGCACTGAGTCAAATACATATCTGCTTTAACATATTCAAAACGACTCACCATTTCTTGTAGTTTTTTTATTTGCTGTAGCTCTAGGGTATCACTAACAGATAAGCATTGGACGATTTCACTAGCCTCAGTATCAAAATCTTTAAGCGCTTGCGATAGTTTTTGGATAAGCCCTCCCTGATTATCAACTTCGTTGATTTTTTGCTTACTCGAACTAATTGATTCTATAATTGCTAAACATTGTGGGTTTATTTTCTTAACGTATTCAATAAGGCTGTCAATATCATGAGCATCGATCAGGTTAGCTTTTAAGCTTTGTTCTAGGTTCTTCATTTTATCTGCGATCACATAAACAGCTAAGTTCGCAGCGGCACCTTTAATTGCATGCAATAAATTTGACGCTAGCTCATAGTTTTCTATAGTAATTGCCTGTTTAAGGTTTATTAGCTCTTCCACTTGTTGCGATAAAAATTTTGATAGTATGCTGAAATAGGCCAACTCATTACCTGCCGCACGCTCAATTCCTTCATCTAAGTTAACCCCATCTAAATACTTTTCAACTACTTTCGTTTTCGCAATAGATGTCAAGTCAGGCTCAATATAAGTTGGCTCCCTCATCTTTTGTATAGGGGATTTTGCAACGTGCAGCAAAATTTGTTCAACAAGCATATTTACATCTATTGGTTTTGCTATATGACCATTCATTCCAGCATTTGTGCATCGATTTATATCTTGTTGCATAGCATTTGCTGTCATCGCTAAAATAGGGAGTGCCGTATTTGAAAGTCCCTCTCTGATGATTTTAGTCGCACTGATCCCATCTAATACAGGCATCTGCATATCCATTAAAACAAGGTCATACTTTTCCTTTTCTATTTTCTTTATAGCTTCTTCACCATTATTTGCAATATCAACATGTGCCCCAAAGCTGGTTAAAATCTCATAGGCGATTTCTTGATTTACAGGTTGGTCTTCAGCTAAAAGAAGCTTTATGTTTAAAAGCGCATCATGTGCGTAAGTTTGTTCTTTTAACGGCTGTTCTGATGTATATGTGCCAAAGCATGCAACTAAAGAATCTATTAAATAAGAAGGGTTTATTGGCTTTAATATAATTGCATCTAATAAGCGTTTTTGATCTTCATTTAATTCAAGTTCTCTTCCATACGCTGTTGTTAACATAACCTTTGTATTAGCTAATAAGTCTTCATTCTTAAGTAACTCTATAGCATTCAAACCATCCATTTCTGGCATTTGCCAATCCATGATTAAAAGATCGAAATCATCATTAGCGTGCCTTAACAACTCAATTGCGGCAGTTGCATTATCTCGTCTCGTTATTTGTAATCCGGCATTTACAAGGATACCTTCCAAAACATCTAATGCTTGAGCATTATCATCAACTATCAATACCTGATAATTTGCAAATGATTTGGGTAAAGTACCATTTAATTCACATTCATCTTTTATGGGTAAATTCACATTAAAGTAAAATTCTGATCCCTCACCTAATGTGCTCTCTAAATAAATCTCGCCTCCCATTAGTTTTACTAACTGTTGAGAGATTGTTAATCCTAATCCTGTGCCACCATATTTCCTTGTGATAGATGAGTCAGCTTGGGAAAACGAACTGAACAACCTTTTTTGTTGCTGCCTATCCATACCTATGCCAGTATCTTTGACAGAGAATTTCAATTCAGTATTTTTATCGTCAATTGATTCAGCCACAATCTTAATTGTTACACTTCCTGAATCTGTAAACTTTACCGCATTACCAACTAAGTTGATTAATACTTGGCTTAATCTTAGTGGATCGCCTATAAAACTATTGGGCAAAGAAGGGGGGATATCGAATACCAATTCCAAGTTTTTTTCTTGTGCTTTAATACTGGTAACTGTTGATACTGTTTCTAATAATTTATCCAATCCAAAAGCCGTTTGCTCTATCTCTATTTTTCCTGCTTCTATTTTAGAGTAATCTAGAATGTCATTGATTAATCTTAATAATTGCTTCGCAGCAATGTCTATTTTATTAACATAATTAGCCTGTTTTTCATTTAATTGAGCCCCCATCGCTAAATGTGCCATGCCAATTATCGCATTCATTGGCGTTCGGATTTCATGACTCATATTGGCAAGAAACTCACCTTTTACTTTTGCAGAACGGTCCGCCGTTTCTTTAGCTTCTACAAGATCTCGCTCAAGTTCATTGCGTTTTGTAACGTCTAGAAACATCCCAACAATTCCTGACACAACTCCTTTGTTATCAAAAAATGGAGCTTCATAAATCACTAATTCAACGGGCTGATCATTACCGCTCATTGTCACCATGCTATATTCTACATTCGCTCGATCTTTGATAATTTCATTCGCTTGTTCATTAAATACGGCAGCCGCTTGCTGTTCGAAAATAAAGTCAACCGTGGTGCCAATAACGTCAGCTTCAAATTTATCTATAAAGTTTAAAAAGGCTTTATTAACCCCCATAAAGCACCCTTGCTTATCTCTGTAGTATGTTGGGTTTGGAATCGCATTAATAATATGATGATTAAGCTCTAGCTGTTGTGATAAGGCAACCTCAACTGCATTTTGCTTTTCAATATTGACTCCTAATTTAATTGCAATCGCTAAGTCGTTACATACTTCTTCAAGTGTTTCTATTTGCGCTTTATGGTAAGTAGATGTTGAGGCTATGTAGAGTGCACCTATACATTGTTCACTGACGATTAAAGGCATTAAATGGGCTTCTTGAATTAGGATTTGCTGCCCATTGACAATGATCTTAATTGAATTATTTTCCAAAGCAGTCATCGTCTGAACGTTTTGGTTTTTTAATAACGCCTTTGCTTGTGCACTGCTTTCATCAAAAATAGGGATATGACCTATATATTCATCTAATATTAGGTTATTCCCGTTTACTTTAAATATCGCGCAGCTAGGCGAATTAAAGTTTAGTGAAATAAATTGTAATGACTCTTCGATGATGTCTTTAGGTTTGTGAATTCCACGAATAGCATGATTAAAAGCTTTAATGTGTTTAGATGCACTAATTTTAAAATTTAACTTTTTAAGCGTTAACTCAAATGCACCAATAAGCTCACCCAGCTCCCCTTTAACATCATTTGGTAAAACAATTTGGTGATTATGTAGCTTAATAGATGTAAATACAGCATCGTGGATCCGTTTAATCGGTGAAAAATATCTGCCTTTTAATAACGTATATGAAAAAAGCAGCAGGGCTACTATCCCTCCAAAACACAAAATACCGAGGGCTTTTATTAACTGTAAATGCTCCGCGGCTTTTTTTAAATCTAAGGATTTTCGTGCTTCTATTTCAGCAAGTACACTATTTATTGAAAACATGACTTTACTTTTTTCTTTTATATATACTTCTCCAAACAACAAAAGCCGAGCGTTAGCAACGTTCTCTTGTCCTCCTATTTCAATTAAATCAAACGCTTGCTGCTCAATATCAATCAAAACATTTGAGCTATCCAACGCACTTTTAAAAGCGGCAACTTCATTACGGCGCGCATCATTACTTTGAATTATTTCAAGTAATGATGGCCATGACTTTTGTACAGTACGATGGGGAATTGTACTTTTAGGCGCCAAAGATAAACGTTCCCAATATATGGTCGGGTTTTCAACTGGTGAGGCAAAGCCTGTGCGTATATCAACAACATGATCAAATAACATGCGCCACTTTTCATCCATGGTTATTACGTACATTCTTGCAAACCGTGTTAATGAATCTGAGCTTGTTTTTAATTCAGTCGACATCGCAGTCAATTTTTCTAAAGCAACGAGATTTTTAGTTTGCTTCAAGTTATGCTGAAGAAATAAAACAACAATAAAAACCGACATTAGTAAAAAGGCACAAAACACGATATAGAGGATATTTAATACTTTCTTTGCAGTCATCTCATACGCTCGAATTACTTAATGCTCATATAAAAAATAGTCGTATTAAAAATATAAACAAGCTAAATACACTATAAGCATTTTTTGATGTGTTGCTGATGAAATAATAACTCATATTAAAAAATAAATATTCTAACTATGGCTATACTTGATGAGATAATGTTAACGGGGTAATAAATGGCTAATATTTTGATTGTAGATGATATTGTGGAAAATTTACATGTTCTCCAATTAATTTTAAAATCTGAAAACCATACTGTTAGAGCTGCCACCAATGCAGCTCTGGCTTTGCAACTCGTTGAAAAAAAACGACCAGATATTATTATTACCGATATAAAAATGCCTGTTATGTCTGGTATAGAGCTATGTCAAACCCTTAAATCCAAAGACGAATCTAAACATATCCCCATTATTTTTGTAAGTGCTCAAACTGACACTGATAACATAGTGCAAGCATTAGAGGCTGGTGGCGTAGATTATTTAACAAAACCATTTCGCCCTGCCGAAATAGTCGCGCGCGTTAGCACTCAGATTAAATTAATTGAAGCTCATAATTTACGTGTAGGCCAAGAGTTATCGCACGCAATTAATCAAATGGTTGTTGGTGTTGCCCATGAAATAAACACACCTTTAGGTACAAGCATTACTGCTGTAACCCATTTAAAGAGCATCATTGAATCGCTTATGTCTAGTTATATGCACAAAACTTTATCCGCAACTCAACTAGAAGCCAAGTTAAAAGATGCAAGTGAAAGCATAACTTTATCTGAGAACAATTTGATGCGTGTAGCTGAGTTCGTTAATTTATTAAAAATGATCTCTAGAGCGAAGGGGCCTAGGAAACTTAAAAATACTAACTTAGAGAGTTTTATTAAAAATATCCTCACTCTATCTCAAGAGCTATACCATGGTCTGACGTTTAATTTACAGTTGAATATCCACCAATCAGATTTTAATCTAGATACTGAGTTATTAGCGCTCGTATTTAATAATTTAATCCAAGACTCTTTTACCCACGCACCACAAGCGGATAAGACACAGATTAATATAATTATTACTGAAAAAAATGATGGATTTGACATTCTCTACTCTGATAATGGTAATGGCTTACAAGGGCTATCGATTGAGCAACTGCTAAAGCCATTCTATACGAGTAAAAGAGGTAATAGTGGGCATGTCGGGCTGAGTGCTCCCATGGTTGCAAGTATTATTTCAGGCCCACTTAATGGTAAATATCAAATAACGAGTTCAAAAAATGGTATTGAATGGGTAATAGAACTCCCCCATCTAAATGCTTAATTAAAAATAACACTAAAAGTAACGCAAGCTGCGTCAATTTTAGTGTTAATTATGTCATTATTTTTTTAAACTCAATGTGCCGGTCACACGTTTTGTACTTGTGCGGGGGGATGTTCTTTTTATAGTACTTTTAGCGACGCTTTGCGTGTTTGTAACTCGTTTTTTAAAGGTTTTTTTATTATCGAAAATCAGGTTATTTTTATTCTCATCAATTGAATGTTCTTGAGTTTTCCCTGAATCCATTATTGAGTTGTTAATCTCTGCCATTTCTAAATCGCTAAGATGGCGCCACCGCCCAACCTTTAAGCCCTTTAAAGTAACATTCATAATTCGAACACGTTTTAGCGTAACAACTTCATACCCTAAATATTCACACATTCGACGAATTTGTCGATTCAAGCCTTGGGTAAGCACTATGGTAAATTGCTGCGCACCTGTTTGAGTTACTTTACATTTTTTAGTAACAGTATCCAAAATTGGTAGGCCACCCGACATTTTACTTACGAATTGTCGATTTAGCGGCTTATCAACGGTAACAACATACTCTTTCTCGTGGTTATTACCCGCTCGAAGAATTTTATTAACGATGTCACCTTCGTTTGTTAAAAAAATCAGACCTTCTGAAGGACGATCTAACCGCCCAATTGGAAATATACGGTCGGGGTAGTTAACTGCTTTGACAATATTACTTTGAATTTTGCGTTCAGTTGTACAGGTGATCCCTACAGGCTTGTTATAAGCTATATAAGCTCGCTTAGGGACCTTTTTTAATGCTTTACCATCAATAAGAACATTATCACTCGCTGAAACTTTAACGCCCATTTCAGGGCGAATGCCATTAACAGTAACACGACCATCTTCAATATATTTATCAGCCTCTCGTCGCGAACAAAAACCGGTATCGCTAATAAATTTATTTAATCGTTTTAAGTCTGTCATGAGCCATATTCATATTAATTTCAAAGGCCGATAGTTTAAACCAGCGATAAAAATATTGCGCGGTTATTTTTCTAGATTAAGGTTATCTTTACGCAGGCTTTTTATATCAAAGCGGTAGCTAAGTTGTTCGTTATCGAGAAGGCGATAGCGGTTAAAATCTACAAAAGACCAATTATTCACATCGATAAGATACTCATATTGATTGATATTGTCTTTTGTGATCACATCAAGATCTATTTCAATATTGGTGTTATTTTTCCAGTAATCGTGGCCGTTTCTTAAATCAACCAACGTTATCAACGCCCAGCCTGCCATCATAAAGTGACCTCCAACACTTGCAGCCAATTTATCCTGCTTTATTAAGCGTAAATTATCTTTTAACCAATCAAAGCCACCCATTGAATAATTTTTCGCATTAGAAACCCCTGTGTAAGCTCCCAATGCCATTAAATCAGATGCACTCCAAATTACGTTAGTTTTTGGATACCGTTGAATTAATTTTTTTGTCTTGGTGATAGCTTCAAGTTTTGACCAGCCCGCATAGACTGTTTGGCTTAATTGCAATTTGTTATCAGCTAAATAGGCTTTTAAACCATCGCTTCTTGCATCTGACTCAGTACCATAATGCCCATTTATAGCCACAACGTGAGGCTGGCGACCTTGATTTTTAGAATGAGTGATTAATGCATCAGCCAAACCCCGGCCTGCTTTAAAATTATCATGATAAATTTCACCTAGCCAATTTTTATAACGTGCTTGTGGTTCGCCAATTGATCCCCGTTCATCGCCTGTAATTGTTTGTTCTAGAGTAATAAAATTAACGTTGTACTGCTTAAGCAAATTCATTGATTGCTCAGCCCCACCGGGGTAATTCAGCAATACTACATAGTCAGGCGTAGCGCGATATTGTAAGTATTTATTAAGCTCCGAGAGCTGAATATAACGATTGCCTTCTCCATAGATCACATCCAGGCTTATATTGTTTTGTTTTGCAGCCACCTCTGCAATACTTTGTACTTTCTCCCAAAATGGGTCCCCTTTAACTGAAGGGTTCACAAATAGTACAGAAAAAGGCTCAACAGCACTTAAGTGCAATGAAATACACGATAGAATGATAAATAAATAGCGCTTCATCTATTTCTCCAGTTTATTACTACCTCTGAGAATAGTCCCAAATAAACTAGCTAGCCAATTTACGCCAAATAAACTCCAAGGGCCCTTGGTCAAAGTAACGTCTATAAAGTACACTAAAAACGAGCTGAAATAAGGCAATTGAAGTAGCAATTAACCAATAATCAATTCGATCGAATGTCAGAACCCATTCCGGATAAAGCATTTTAAATAACATCACTAACAAAACACTTTGCATAATATACAAGGTTAAAGCCAACCGCCCAACGGATTGCAAGCCTGTAAGTAGAATCCCTTTCACTGTTACTAATTTAACCACAACATGTATAATAATTAAAGCCATGAACAAAGCTGAGAACCACGTTATAGGTTCTAAGATCGCAATATCGAATGTGCTATTTTGAGATTCTAGTAATATTCTAGTGCAGCTTAAAATCCCGGAACAAAACAGCGAAATGATTAACACTTTTTTAGGTAAACCATTTTCAAACACATTATTTTTGTAAGCATAAATACCAAGCAGCATAAGCCCTGCGGTCATCCATACGGTAATAAAAGGAAGTATCACAAGCATAAAGCCAAACATTGCCATGTTGCTCAAATACACAGAGCTTCCTGATTCACTATACGTATAAAAATGGTCTAAAAACTCAGCTGAATCACGTGTAATAACGATTGGGGGGGATAATAAACCTAATAAAACGGTGATAACTGAACCGAGTAAAAGAAATTGAAAACCACGCTTTAATTGCATGTTACTTTCTGCGTCGAGGTATTTAATTACGACCCAACCTGCGCATGCGTAAATGAATAATATATCACCAGCCCACAGTAAAAAACCGTGAAGTAAACCAAACACGGCGAGTATTTTTAAACGCTTAGTTAAACGTGATAAATCATTATTTCGTTGCCATTGAATATATAACCCAACCCCAAAAAGAATACAAAATAGGCTCCGAAAACGTCCATCGACAAATAAGAGACTGCTCAATTTAATAACATGATCTGAAAACGGAGGTGACGCTGAAGCAACATAGCCAAATTCAAATAGCCCGAATGAATATGCATTCATATACATTAAGCCAAGCACAGCAATACCACGAATAACATCTATACTGTGATTTCGCATTGTTAAATCCTTTTAATTATATTTATGGTTGTTAGACCATTCTAAAGCATTTTTATATAAACTTGGCAGTATATCACTTGGGATATTTAATAATATTACGGCTTGCTCTAGCGCCCACCAGCTTCCAGATTCATATGCTTTAACAATTTCGAGGATATAATAAAGATTATTCTTTTCTTCCATTAACGCCGACTTGATTATGTCAGGGAAAGGTAAACGTAAAAGCAACTGATCCATCGGCCTATCTAATATGGCATCCAACAATGAAAATAACCCTGTTAAGAATGCACTATTCGCATTGGCTGGTGCCACTTTTTTTGCTATCAATTCACAAAATCGCGCTCGAATTATGCACATTTTAATTAATTCATTTGGCTTACTTTGCGCTACATGGGCCGTCACTAAAAGACTGATAAACTTTTTGATATGATCATGACCCAGATACACCAATGCTTGCTTTAATGATTCTATTTCTTTTTGAACCGGGAACACCCCACTGTTTATCAACCGTAATAATTTGAAAGCAAGGGCAGTATCAAGCTGAAAAAGAGCTGCTATCGCATTAATATCAGGATTCTCTTTCATCGCTTGAGCATAGATAGACAATGCCAGCGCATGATTCATATCTATATCTTTTTGTTGAATCAACAGTGGTTTAGCAAAAAAATACCCTTGAAAATAGTCGAATCCCATTGCATGAGCGACTTTAAAATCAGCAAGCGTTTCTATTTTCTCTGCTAATAGTTTTAAATTTTTGTATTTTTTAAAGCGCACTATAAGCGATTCGATTTGGTTTAGAGGAGTGATTTGAATATCAAACTTTATCAACTTAACAAATTTCAAAAATCGATCCCATTTAGGATCATAGATAAAATCATCTAAAGCTAATGTAAACTCTTTTTTAAACAACTCTTTACATAATTGATAGTTTTCTTCTGTCGGCTCTATAGTTTCTAATAATTCAAGCACAACGTCTTGGGGGGGTAAAAAGCTGCACAAATCCATTTTTAATGAATCTGGGCCTATATTAATAAGCGCTTTCTTACCACATGTAATATGGCGAGTGCCGAAGTTTAGTTGATTTTCTACAATTAATTTGGCTGTAGCTACACTTTCGTCAATATTAGGAAAGCAATTATTAATGCTATTACGAAATAATAACTCGTAGGCAACCACAGACTGCCGACGATTAAAAATTGCTTGCCTTGCTACAAATACTTCCACTAGTCAGCCTTTTACAGTATTTTTTATTAATCAAGCCTATAAACCAATAAAAAAAGACTAGGCCACCTTGAAATATAAACACATTATAACTAGAAAGGTGGCAAATTGCAGTACTAACAATAAAGTTTACTAATGTACTCCTGAGCGACTTTCGACCATGTAAAGCGAGCCGCCCTCGCTTGTTGCACTATATTCTGCCATTGCTTTGGCTTGTGGGCTCGTAAATTAAGGGTATCTGAAAAGCAATCAATCAAGCCTTCACATTGAGTTTCAAGTGAGTTACCAGTAAAACTGAAACCCGTTTCTAAGTGATTTATCGTATCTTTAAGGCCGCCAACGCCATGAACTAAACAGGGTTGCCCAGCACGCATAGCTAACATTTGACTAATTCCACATGGCTCGAATGAACTTGGCATTAAGAATAGATCGCCAAGCTCATAAAGGTCCTCCCCCACTTTATGTCCATACCCTTTAAGGAACAGCAAATTACAATTGCGAGCCATGGCTTCTGTCATTATCTGCTCTAATTTTTCATCCCCAGAGCCTAAAATAATCATATTGCCTTGGTGCTGTGCTAATTTTTCACAAAGATGATCAATTACATATTTATTTTGATAGGTTTGGTGTAATAACAATACCTTTTGATCAGTCAATCGGCCTACACTGGTGATCAAAGGTCCTTTATTTTTTTGTTTTTGAAAGCCTATTAATCGTTGGTGAGCAATATAAAAACTACTAACTAATGTAGTTTTTTGAGCGATCCAACCAAAGAGAGTTGACTCTATTTCTTCATATAAGTCAGTTAATTGAAGTGTTGAATTTGCTTCATGAGTTGGGTACTCACAGCCATTTAAAATACCAACGACTTTATTTTCTTCTGCTCCCTTTTGTAAATCTTTCTCAAGGCCTTCACCACCGAAGAAACCATTTTCAGGTGAACTTGCAGCTAAAACTTCCAGCGCATAAGTGGGTGATACTAAATGTACTTTATCTGCAAGATTAATCGCGGTACGCATTGGATTAAAACAATGCGGGTACCTAGGATCACACAATAAATGGCCGTCATAACTTAATGATGGAAACCAAGCTTCAAGGCTCGAATCATCGCCTTTAAAAGGTCGGATCCCCTGTAAAGCTATATTATGTACTGTAAACACTGTTTTTAATTGTGAAAATGCAGTAAAACGATGATCAAACTTTAGCAATAATGCCGCGCAGGCACTATGCCAATCATGTAGGTGCAACACGTCAGGGCGTATAAATATACCTTGTAATAATGCTTCACAAACGCCAGCATTAAACAGTGCAAACTTAGTTGCATCTGTAGCGAATGGCCTACCAGGTTCGTCATTGCAATATACCGCGCCATTATGCTGACTAAAATAAGGGTGAGACAAAATTAATTGCCTTACCCCATTATCAACTGAGTTAATTTCCCATGCATGTATTTCATGAATGTAGCCTGCAAATGGCACATATAATAATCCAAGATGCTCTTTGCTCAATGCGCTAAAACCATAATCAGGTATAACAACATCAACTGTTAGCCCTCTTTGTGCTAATGCTTTTGGACTATCTCTAATCACATCAGCAACACCGCCGACTTTAGCATTTGGTAACGTGTCATTTTCGGCTGCAACCATTAATACATGCATATTTTCTTTATTTCCTACAACTGGTTTATTAAGGTATTTTGACCTTTCAGGATTAAAACTCGTTCAATCTAGAGGCGATTTAATCGAGCGGGCTAAGTAAAAACCGAGCAAAGCTTGTGCGCCCTACTCACGCCCCTTACCTACATCTGTGTAGGTAACAAAGAGTTAATCGCCCCTAGGAAGAACCCTTTGGGCAGCGCATGTTTGGCATTTATACTGCGTTATCGCCGATTTATGGGGAACAACCACACGACATAGGCTCTGCCTTGCCTAAATACCAAATAGACTGCTGCAAAATCAATCACAAAAGGTCAACACGCCTTAGGCTAATTGCTTTTTATCACGCTCTTGGCGCTCAAGTTTTTTTGCAAGTTCAGTGAGCATATCACGGGTAACTAGTACAATACCCTTTTTAGATACTCTAAAACCATTTTCTTCATCTGCTTTACGGTCAAAACCAATCTCAACCCCTGCTGGGATCTCGCACCCGCGATCTATTATGGCACGGCGAATACGACAGTTTCGCTGTATGATGGCACCTGGTAATATAACCGACTCTTCAATTTCACAATATGAACGTATATGTACATTTGAGAACAGCAGTGATTTTCGCACAACCGAACCCGAGATGATGCACCCGCCCGAAACGGTAGAATCAACGGCCATACCACGACGCTCATCATTATCAAAAATGAATTTTGCAGGAGGTAGTTGCTCTTGGTATGTCCAAATTGGCCATGTAGGGTCATATAAGTCTAGCTGAGGCTCTGGCATTACAAGCTCCATATTTGCTTCCCAAAATGAATCAAGGGTGCCCACATCACGCCAGTAAGGTTGACCTTCATGGCCTGGATCTCTAAATGGAAAGGCAAATACATTATGCTCCTCAATAATTGCAGGGATAATATCGTGGCCAAAATCACGTCCAGACCCTTCATTTTCAGCATCTTTTTTCAATTGCTCAAATAAAAACTCGGTATTAAATACATAATTCCCCATTGATGCTAAACATGTACCCGGTTTGCCTGGAATTGAACTTGGTGCCGCTGGTTTTTCATCGAAGCGACGAACACGCTTTTCTTCATCTACCGTCATAACGCCGAATGTGTCTGCAGCTTCTTCACAAGGAACTTCAATACAACATACCGTCATATCCGCGCCAGTTTCCAAATGCTTTGCTAATAAACCACCGTAATCCATGCGGTATACATGATCCCCAGATAAAATCATGACATACTTTGGTAACTCATGGCGGATAATATCCATGTTTTGAAAAACGGCATCCGCAGTACCACAATACCATTCGTCACCATAACGCTGTGATGCTGGTAAAATTTCAACAGACTCACCAAGCTCTTTTTTGAAGTGTCCCCACGCGCGATTAACATGACGGATCAACGAGTGTGACTTATATTGCGTCGCAATGCCCACACGTCGTATACCCGAGTTAATACAATTAGACAGTGGAAAATCGATGATTCGATGCTTGCCACCAAAATAAACGGCTGGCTTGGCCCGCCAGTTTGTTAACTCATGCAGGCGTGAACCTCTGCCGCCCGCCAGAATTAGTGCATAAGTTTCCCTTGTTAAACTACTAATATAGCGATTTGCATAACTTGGCATAATTTATCTCCGTATTAATCTAAGCTGTTACTAGCGGCTTGATTGGCCGAACTAGTTGTTGTTAATGCTTCTAGATGCCAAATATCATTACTGTATTGGCTTATCGTTCTATCACTTGAGAAAACACCACTGGCTGCCGTATTTAAAATACTCATCTGTGTCCAATGCTGTTGATCTAAGTAGGCGTGCTCAACGGCACGTTGGGCGTGTACAAAGCTCTCAAAATCATGCGCTACAAGCCATGGATCATGAGGGCTTTTAATTGCATTTATAATGTCGTCAAATAATCCTGGCTCAAATAAATTGAAGTGGCCACTTTCTAGCAACTGCATTACATTAAGTAAATCAGGGGTATTATGAATTAAATGTAACGGATTATAACTTTGCTTAATACCGTCAATTTGTTCAGTTTGTGCGCCAAACAAGAAGAAATTATCAGCGCCAACAGCATCTCGAATTTCAATATTTGCACCGTCTAACGTACCAATTGTCAATGCACCATTCATCATAAATTTCATGTTACCAGTGCCCGAAGCTTCTTTTCCGGCAGTTGATATCTGTTCAGAAAGATCGGTTGCAGGACAAATAGTTTCCATGGCTGTGACGTTATAATTTGGTAAAAAGGCAACTCTTAAAAATGGCTTAGCAAGCGGGTCTTTATTTATTACATCAGCGACATTATTGATAAGTTTGATAATCCGCTTTGCCATGTAATACCCTGGTGCTGCTTTACCACCAAGTAGTACACAGCGAGGCACTAAATTAGCAGTATCACCACGGCGAATGC
Organism: Pseudoalteromonas porphyrae; assembly: GCF_001298125.1. NCBI lineage: Bacteria > Pseudomonadati > Pseudomonadota > Gammaproteobacteria > Alteromonadales > Pseudoalteromonadaceae > Pseudoalteromonas > Pseudoalteromonas porphyrae. The sequence goes on from NZ_LHPH01000013.1 coordinate 80,408, forward strand.
GGTCATAAAGGTGAATTACATGGAGGACATTAAGTAGTTGGCGTTTGTATTCGTGAATACGTTTTACATGCACATCAAACATCATACTCGTATCGAACTCAACACCGCATCGCTCTTTAACTAAATCAACTAAGCGCTGCTTATTTTCAAGCTTAACTGCTTGCCATTGTTGGTGAAATTTAGCGTCATCAAAATAACGACGTAACTGACTGATTTGTGAAAAATCACCCACCCAATTATCTCCTATTTTTTCGCCAATTAGTTTGGTTAATTTAGGGTTACAATGGGCAAGCCAGCGCCTAGGTGTGACACCGTTTGTTTTATTGTTGAATTTTTCTGGCCATAACTCATAAAATGTTTTAAATAGCCCTTCTTTTAATAGTTCTGTGTGAAGTGCTGCAACACCATTGACAGAAAAGCTACCAACAATCGCTAAATAAGCCATACGAACCTGTGGCTCAGGACCTTCTTCAATTAAAGAAAGTGCTTGTTGTTTTACCACATCCCCTGGCCACGCAAGCGCAACGTGAGCAAGAAAGCGTGCGTTAATTTCATAAATAATTTCTAAAATGCGTGGTAATAAACGTGCAAATAGTGACACCGACCATTTTTCAAGTGCTTCTGGTAATAATGTATGATTAGTATATGCCATTGTTTTGGTTGTTATTTCCCAAGCATCGTCCCAATCTAGATCATAATCATCAATTAACAGCCTCATTAATTCAGCTACGGCTATACTTGGGTGAGTGTCGTTGAGTTGGAAAACATGAAAGTCTGCAAAGTCACTAAAACCTTCACCGTGTTGTGAAACCCATACACCGATGATATCTTGCAAGCTGGCTGACGATAAAAAGTACTGTTGCCTTAAGCGTAATTCTTTACCATTTTCACTGGTATCATTGGGATACAATACCATCGTAATTTGTTCAGCAAGATTTTTGTGAGCAACCGCTTCCGAATAACTACCCGCATTAAATTCGCTTAAATCAAATTCATCCGTGGCTTCGGACTTCCATAATCTTAATGTGTTAACTATGTTATTTTTATAACCAGGAATTGGTACATCATAAGGGACAGCGAGTACATCATGTGTGTCTAGCCATTGACGATGAACACGTCCTTTTTTATCAGTATAGCTCTCTACGTGACCAAAAAATTTAATTCGTTTAGCTTGTTCTGGCGCGCTGAGTTCCCATGGATGCCCTTCACGTAACCAATTATCTGGTTGTTCAATTTGATGACCATTTTCAATTGATTGGTTAAACATGCCGTATTCGTAACGAATACCATAACCCGTTACAGGTAAAGCAAGGCTTGCACAGCTATCTAAAAAACATGCAGCTAAACGCCCTAAGCCGCCATTTCCTAGGCCAGCGTCATGCTCGGCTTCTGCCACATCTTCTATTTTGGCACAGTACTGATTGAGCGCATCCTTAACCTGATCATCTAAATCTAAATTTAGAATTGCATTACCAAGTGCACGGCCCATCAAAAACTCTAATGAGATATAAGCTGTTTTACGACGTTTTTCGCTATTCATTTGTTGCTTCGTTGCTCTGCAACGAGCTACTAAACGATCACGAATTGTCAATGCTAACGCATTATATAAATATAGTTGAGATTTACCGACTCGATCACGCCCTAAGGTATAGTAAAAATGGCGTGATAAATCATCTTCAAGCGTACTTTCATCAATTAAAGGAGCATCTTGCCATCCTTTAGCTACACACATTTGTTCACCATTATTAGCCATGACATTCGTCCTCTAAATTGGCTGTAAAAACCCAGCTGCTTTGTGCAGCAACCTCAAATTCATCCGTACTTTTGATCATTGCTTGATCAACACTCGATATCGCTAAACTCCATGTAGATAACCTATTACTCACAGGTAATTGGCATTTGACCTTCACTTTACTGGCATTCAATATAATGAGTAGTGCTGTTTTGGCCTGTAAATCCCGCAGGCTATACATTAAAAATTGCTTAGAGCCATCATGCCAATCACTTTCTTCCATCGCTTTACTTTCTTCAGAATACCAATCAACGCAAAATCGATTATCGCTGTCATGCAAAAACACACTGTGCTTAAAAACATTATGCTCTTTACGTATACTCAACACGTCGTCAATAAAACGGGTTAAGCTGTGTTGACGTTGAGAGTCTTTCCAAGCTAACCAGCTGGTACGATTGTTCTGGCAGTATGCATTGTTATTACCGCCCTGCGAGTGACCCATTTCGCTGCCGGCCGACAGCATAGGAACGCCTTTAGAAAGTAATAATGTAAGAAGTAGGTTCTTTTGTTGCTGTAAGCGTAATTTGGTAATTTCTACATCATCAGTGAACCCTTCAAAACCACAATTAAACGAATAATTTGCACTATGACCATCACGGTTTTGTTCACCATTAGCTTCGTTATGTTTTTGCTCATAGCTAACGAGATCTGTTAATGTAAAGCCGTCGTGGCTAGTTATAAAGTTAATACTATTTAACGGGCCTCGTAGATTATGTTCAAACAAGTCAAATGAACCATGCAAACGCTTTGCAAGCTCAGGTAACATATTGCCTTCACCTTGCCAAAATCGTCTGACAACATCTCGATATTTATCGTTCCATTCACGCCAAGGAGCAGGAAATGCACCAAGCTGATAACCACCGGGCCCTATGTCCCAAGGCTCTGCGATAAGCTTTACTTGGCTTAAAACAGGATCTTGGTTTATTGCTTGTAAAAAGCTATGTGTTTGACTAAAACCATGAGGAGTACGCCCTAGAATAGTGGCTAAATCAAATCTAAAACCATCAACCCCCATCACTTCAACCCAATAACGCAGACTGTCTAGCACCATTTTCAAAGTATAGGGGTCATCTATATTCAACGTATTACCACAACCGGTATCGTTAATATAAACTTCTGGGTTGTTATTAATTGAACGATAATAACCGAGGTTATTTAACCCACGCCAAGACAAAATTGGACCATCACTGCCTGCTTCTGCGGTATGGTTGTATACAACATCTAAAATAACTTCAATATCTGCTTCATGTAGCTTAGTTACCATTTGCTGAAACTCTGCTACTTCGCCATTTACTAAGTAATCTTTATGCGGGGTAAAAAAATTTAAAGAGTTATAACCCCAATAGTTTTGCAAACCTTTCGCTGTTAAAAATTGTTCACTGATAAAACTATGAACAGGTAAAAGCTCTAATGTTGTTACCCCTAGCTTTCGTAAGTGTTCTATAAAACTTGCATGACTCAAGCCCATATATGTACCTTGGAGCTGACTTGGAATTGATGGATGTCGAGCTGTCGCGCCTTTTATATGACATTCATAAATAACTGTTTTACTCCAGTCATGCGCGGGCTTTTTACCTTTATAAGGCTGTAATTCAGTGACTTTAGATTTAGGCATGTCAATTGCGTTGTTTACTGCACTGAATGTTCCAATAGGCATTTGACCATAATGACGCTCACTCCATGTAAACTCACCAAATAAATCTTTTGCGTAGGGGTCTATCAATAGTTTTTGGCTGTTAAAGAATAAGCCTTTTTTAGGCTGATAATCGCCTTCAGCTCGATAGCCGTATAACGTACCTGGCGCGAGTGGACTGATATATAAGCTCCAAATTCCACCTTCATTATTATTCATCGCCAATTTCAGTACTTCGGTATGCCCACTTGCATCAAACAAACATACATATAATTGCTTAGCAAAAGGTGCATAAACAGCAAAATTAACACCCGAGTCAACGACGTTTGCCCCCAACGGAGATATATGACCTTGATTTAACTCAATTGATAGGCTCATCAGACACCTTTTTTAAATAAATTGTCGCAAGCGCAGGCAAAGACAATTTAATACTATGTTGATGGCCATGACTTGCAGTCGCAACAGTACTTATTACTTGCTCAGTTAATGCTACAACATGCACTCCTGAACCAAATAACGCTTCCTCATCTGTATTTAAAATAACCTTAAACTCACCGCCACTTGGCACACCAATACAATAATCATGATAAACCGTGGGTGTTAAGTTACTGATCACGACAACATAATCGCTGGCTTTTTTAGCGAATCGAATAAAACTAAAAATACTTTGCTGTGCATTTTGGCTATCAATCCAACTAAAACCTCTTGGATCATTATCTAGTTGATGTAGCGCTGGTTCAGAGGTATATACTTTGTTCAGTTGACTAATCGTACGCTGTACACCTTGATGCGAGATGTGTTCCAATAAATGCCAATCGAGTGATTGATCGTGGTTCCATTCACTGCGCTGAGCTATTTCCCCCCCCATAAACAATAGCTTTTTACCTGGATGCGCCCACATAAATGCATAATAAGCACGTAAGTTTGCAAACTTTTGCCAATCATCTCCGGGCATCTTTTCGAGTAATGAGCCTTTACCATGTACCACTTCATCGTGGCTCAAAGGTAAAACATAATTTTCACTAAAGGCATACACCATTGAAAAAGTTAATTCATGATGATGATGCTGGCGATACAAAGGATCACGTTGCATATAATGCAAACTGTCATTCATCCAACCCATATTCCATTTATAACCAAAACCTAAGCCATCTTGATCTACTTGACGTGTAACTCCAGGCCACGCTGTTGATTCTTCTGCAACCATCATGATGCCAGGGTTATTGGCATAGCTGCGTAAGTTGACTTGTTTTAGGCATTCAATCGCTCCTAAATTCTCACGACCACCATAGCAATTTGGGATCCATTGACCTTCTTTACGGCTGTAATCTAGGTAGAGCATCGACGCTACCGCATCAACACGTAAGCCATCAATCGCAAATTCTTCAAGCCAATACATTGCATTAGCAACTAAAAAACTACGAATTTCAGGGCGATCATAGTTATAGATGTATGTATTCCAATCTGGGTGAAAACCCTGGCGCGCGTCAGCATGTTCAAATAAATGCGTGCCATCAAAACAATGTAGGCCATGCGGATCACTTGGGAAATGACCGGGAACCCAGTCAATAAGCAAACCAATATTTTTTAAGTGGCATTGCTCTACAAAATATCTAAAATCATCCAAACCGCCAAATCGGCTCGTCGGTGCAAATAAACCAACCGGCTGGTATCCCCAAGAACCATCAAATGGGAATTCACTAATTGGCATTAATTGAATATGCGTGAAGCCTTGCTCAATTACATACCCAATTAAGCGCTGTGCTAATTCTCGATAATTTAAGTAACGATCCCCAGCCTCTCGCTGCCATGAGCCCAAGTGGACTTCATAAATACTAATGGGTGCATCTATTGCATTTCGCTTGACCCTTTGCGCTTGCATTTCTTTAGTCAACGCTATAGCTGGTGGGCGAATTTGTAATACTGATGCTGTCCCTGGCGCTTGTTGCATTTTAAAAGCAAATGGATCAGCTTTTTCAAGCACCTCACCACTTAACGTTGTAATTGCAAATTTGTAGCACTGGCCTTGTGTTAATTCAGGAATAAATAGATCCCACACACCCGATGCTGGATGAAAACGCATAAAATGCTGGCTTTTTTGCCAGTGGTTAAATTCACCAATAACAGAAACACTACTCGCATTTGGTGCCCACACGCTAAAACGCACCCCTTGTTTACCTGATAATTCAATAAAATGCGCACCAAGGTGTCGATATGCGTGCTCTAATGTCCCTTCATTAAATAAGTACATCGCGCTATCATCAAGGCTACTTTCGAAGCTGTAAACGTCATCGCAAATAATTTCGTATTCACCATAATCAACCACAAATTGATAAGTGCCCATATCTTTACTATTGACATGTGCTATGAATAAATCTGACTCAGAGTATCGTGCGCACTCTAATCTTTGCTCACCAAGCTTTAAACTTACTTTACCAGCGCCTGGCATGTAACAACGTACTTCACTTTTTGTTTCAGAAATTGAATGCGTTCCTAAAAAGCTAAATGGGTCTTTAAAACAACCACGCTGTAATGCATCAACTTGCGGGCCATAGTGCTGCAACGTCGATTGTTTACGAACAATACTGTTCATTTAATTAGTCCTTATGGAATTAATAGCACGCAGGAATTCACGATGACGATCGAAAATGCTTTCACTTGAATAAGTGAGCACTCTACGCCAATTAGGGTATTCCTTATCTGTCCCTGGGATATTTACAGGTAGGGTTTGATCATCTAAATCGTCTAGTTGGATAGTAAATAAACGTGCGGGTGAATGAGCTAAACTTAATGTTAGCGCCTGATAAACATCACTCACTGGGCTTTGTAAACACAGTGATTTTCCACAGTTTGCCAAGAAACGTAGTAATCGCTGCCTTTCTAAGTCTCTTGCTTGTTGTTGTTGAATTAATTGCGATTCATCAATTAATTCATAGTCATATTTTAAACTCAGATCACAGCCTTGCCACCAGCCAAAAAAAGGCGGTACATCATGATTTGCAACCATCAATAATGATTGCGCTGAAAAAGAACTAACAGGTAAAAATTCACCGTCACAATCCTTTTCAAAGTAAAATAAGCCATTTGAGAAGATTGCTTTGTCAGCTAATGCAGCTTTGACTTCAGGCGGTACGACACCCAAATCTTCACCAATTACAATACATTGATTTAAATGAGATTCAATGGTTAAAACAGCCAGCAAATGTTCAAATGGATAATAAACATAACAGCCATCTTGCTGGTATTGGTTGTTAAAACACCACCATAAACGACGAATAGCCATTACATGGTCAATCCGTAAGCCTCCCACGTTTTCCATATTGGCGCGGATCAATGCTCGATAATAAGCAAAGTTATTATCGCTAATCTTAATCGGGTTAAGTGCTGGTAGCCCCCAATTTTGACCTTGTTCAGCCCAAGGGTCTGGTGGCGCGCCAACATAAGCAGAATCTGTAAATAAGTGTTGCTGATTAAGATACTCACTACCATCACCAGCACAGCCAACAGCTAAATCATTAATTAAACCTATACTCATGCCACTTTCACGCGCAACCACTTGGCACTGCTTTAATTGTTGGTGGGCCTGCCACTGAAGATAGCTCGCAAACTCAAGATCATCCACTTTCAAAGTCGCGAGTGTTTCGCTATGTTGCAGACAAAAATCTGCAAATAACTGCTTACGGACACGACTTCCAGATTGACAAAAACCTTGATACAGCAACTTAAAAACAGCATATTTAAAATAATTTACAGCTGTGTAATCAATATATTGCGCCTGCTGATTAGTAACTTTAAAATCCAGAATATCTGCATTTTTCATAAAAATCGCAACTGATTCATTATCAAGATAATCTTCACATGACTCAACAGCAATATAAAGCGGGTTTAATAATGCTCGGCTATTTGGACTATAAGGGCTTGCTCGTTCTGGCTGTTCACAAAACAGTAAGTGCAATGGGTTTAATAGGATGTAATCGAGCTGGTGTGTTGCAGCTTGCTTCACTAAATCAAGCAAATCAGTAAAATCGCCTATTCCTAATCCCGCTTTATTTTTTAAACTGTAAAGTTGGATTGAAAGCCCGCTTTGTTTTTTTTCTGTTACTTGGTAACTGTGCTTTGGTGTTACCCACAATTGGGTCACTCCAGATATTTCAGCAACGTCAACACGAACATGGTGATAACCGATTGGTAGTTTAGGTAATGGACAAGCAAGTTCTAAATATTTAATACCGTTAAATATATAATCGCCAGTACACATTAAATCAGCCAAACAGACATTAATATTTTCTAGTTCAAGTTCCATGAATGAAATAACACAATGTTGCGCCAATAAACGTTGATCAATACGTATTTTGAATATTGGTTTCTCTTCGCAGACAATGCTGCAATTAGGCACTAGTTGCAGCCATTTATTTGCATCTAAGGTGACATTTAAATGTTCAACTTCAGCATTATTTGTAATATCAATCCCACAGCAACTTAATGCCGCACCGCGAGTTTCGTCACTAAAAATAACGTGTTCACCAGTGTACTTTGTATACTCATACCCAATTCCATGCAGGTAAAAAAGCTGCGAAAGTGACTCCATAATCGCGCCTTATATACGTTGTGTATTAACTATACTATTTTCTGTTCCGAAGCTATTTGCAATGTAACCATCAGCTTGATGATCATTGTCCCAAATGCAGCCATTTACTAAATATCTAAAGTGGAACTGTTGATCACTTGGTAATCGTTGTTTGAATTTAAAACAGCGCCCTTTCTTGTTGAACTTCATATTAACGGGTTGCCAATCAGTAAACTCAGCAACAAGTTGAACTTCTTCAGCTTCCGGGTGCTGAAATTCAAATGTCACTTCAGCTTCATTTTTGGTTTTAAAAAATCGTTTGCTTAACATAGCGGGCTCCAACTAAACCTTTTGGTTAATTAATCCTTGCCACCGTGCTGTGTTCAACTACTCAACATATGCAGGGGTGTTATACGTAAAAACATTGTTTGTTAGTAAATCAAAGTTATGTTTATGCTTTATGACAGTGCAATTAAAATTTAATTGCACAATTTTAGTGCAATAAATGATAAAAAACCCATCAAAAAGAAACATCGCAATGAAGATAGCAATAAACAAACCACTTTGTGGTTAATGTTCGAAATATAGCCTATAAAGTAGTTAAGAATTATTCTCAGGTAAAGTGAAAAAAATTAATGTCCTCCTTGAGTAAAAAAGCCATACACCTTATGTATTTACTCTATTTCATCATAAAAATGATCACTCCTGTACAATTGTACTCGAAATGTTTTGTCACCCGCTGTCACAAACTATATACTGAGAAAAACCTTCAATCCCTAATAATAACTTCAAAGCTGAAATGGGATCCTTATGGCTAATGTAATGACTAACTTTTTTCGTTCTTTCGGTATTGCTTTAATAGCCATTATTGTTTTTGGCTATTGCCTAAATGTATTGCTTACAAAACAAATCAACAACATCAACCCTCAGCAATCAAACATAGCTCTACGTACGTTTAAAATCGCCAATACACAGCTTGAAATGCCGCCTTGGTACAATCCGATATTGAGCGGACACCATCTAATACACAGTAATAACAACGACTATTTATTAATAAAAATTACAGAGACCGAGTTTATTACTGCCAAAGCGTCATCTGTTTTAAACGCAACACTACTATCCCCTGCCAATTTAATATTATTAATATTGCTGGGCTTATGGTTAACTTGGTATTTAGGGAAGGCTCGCCAAATAAAGCGCGAACATAATGTTATTAACCAATTACACCTGCAAACACATAAATTGGTAAGTGCTTTTAATATTCAGCTTCCTCCACTTGATAATCCCACATCAGTAGCAAAATTGAGCCAAGCAATTAATGCCCTCAATAACCATGTCACTACATACGCACGAGAAACTCAAACAAGTATTTGCCAAGATAAGCTCACGCTACTGATTGATCGCCATGCTTACATCGAGCACTTAGATCGTCAGCTAAATGGCGCTGAAATAAAAAACATTAACTGTGCATTATTGTTCATTGATTTGGATGGCTTTAAACAAGTTAATGATTCATTTGGACATAGCTTTGGTGATGAAGTACTCATTCAAGTCGCCGAGCGACTTGCTAATGTTCTTCGCCACCATAAACTGAATGATTTAAATCCGACCAGTTTATTAGAACAAAATTTAGCTCGCTTAGGTGGTGATGAGTTCTCAATTTTTATTAATGAAATCGATTCTGACACTAAAACCTTAGATGTTGCTCAACACGTTTTAAATGAAATAGAACGTGACTTTGTACTCGGTAATAAAATTATAAAAATTAGTGCCAGTGTCGGTATTGCCGTTTACCCAGAAAGCGCATCAACACCCCATGCGTTATTACAAATGGCCGATGTGGCTATGTATCGGGCAAAAACAGATGGTCGTGGTATTTTTAAGGTCTATTCGCCTGAAATGGGCAACAAGATGCGTCGTTACCATTATTTATTAGAAGAGTTACGTTTAGCAATAGCGTGTCAGAATTTTCACTTATCTTTTCAGCCCATTGTTCACGTAGAAGACTGTGCAATAGATTACTTTGAAGCTCTAGTCCGTTGGGATCACCCTGTAGAAGGTGCAATATCCCCTGTTGAGTTTATTCCGATAGCAGAAGAATCAAATCTTATTTTAGAGCTTGGTGATTGGATAATGCTCGAGTCGTGTAGACAAATGTCAGCATGGCATAATGCTGGTATGCGTAAAGTAAAAATATCTGTCAATGTGTCAGGTATCCAACTTAAACATCGTCCAATTCACGAATGGGTAATGAAAAAACTAGCTAAAACAGGACTTCCACCAAGCTCCTTGATGCTAGAAATAACGGAATCAACGTTGATAACAGCCAGTGAGACTATAATTAATGAACTTGAAAAATTGCGAAAAGAAGGTGTAACCATCGCCATTGATGATTTTGGTACTGGTTTTAGCTCTTTAAGTACTCTAGCTGATTTGCCAATTGATGTAATAAAAATAGATCGATTATTCATCGCACAAGCTAACGAAAACCCTAAATATAATGAAATTCTAAACTCAATCAGTGAACTAGGCACAAAATTAGGGCTTAAAATTGTTGCAGAAGGTGTTGAAGAAATAGAACAATTTGAACTAGTAAAACGTATGGGAATTAGCAGCGTACAGGGTTACCTTGTAAGTCGTCCACAGTCATCGCTAAATGTTGGTAATAAAGTTTTACAAGGTAATGTTAATCATATCGCAGCGACGGGGACCGGCGTGTGGAATCTGGAAAGTTAAATATTGACTCTAAATTTATTAGACGTAGAAATTTACGCTAAAATAGATAATAATAGTTAGCAATTTAGTACTTAGACATCCTCATACATGCTTAAAAAAAGCCTATATTCACTTATCTCTATCGTATTTTTAGTTACAACTATTTCAATAAGCATTTCAATTTATACCCTATATAGTAAAAAGGCAGTGAGTGTCGATCCTAAACTAAAAGAAATTTCCGGTATTGAGTTTGATAAAGGTAATCACCTGTGGGCTATAAACGATGGTGGTGACGAAGCTAAACTTTATCGCCTAAGAGAAGATGGGTCTATCGCCAAGGAAGTACTTGTCACAAACGCAAAAAATATTGATTGGGAGGATATGACTCAAAATGACTTTGGGCACTTCTTTTTAGGTGATTTTGGCAATAATAAACAAGAGCGAAAATGGCTAACAATTTATAAAATTGAAAACCCGATTGATATAAAAACAAACACCACAGAGGCTGAAATCATAAAGTTTACGTATCCTGAACTTGATGGGAGCCCTATTGCTGCAAGTAAACGCAATTTTGATTTAGAAGCATTTGTTGCTTTTGGTCGTCATTTATATCTATTTACTAAAAATCGCACTGTTCCCTTTGATGGCATAACTAATGTATACAGAGTAGGTGATCATGCAGCTAATTTTGACGCAAAACTTGTCGGATCTTTTAAAACCTGCACAACAATGAAAAAGCTATGTTGGATAACTTCCGCAGCACTAAGCCCTGATCGAAAAAAACTTGTATTACTTGATTCAACCAGTATTTGGTTATTCGAAAACTTCTCCGAAGATAAGTTTTTTTCCGGTGACGTATCGCATATTGATTTAGGTATTGTTACTCAAAAAGAAGCTATTACGTTCTACGATGAAAATACCATAGTCTTCACAGACGAGGAATTTAAAGGGATCGGCGGGAATGCTTATATCATCAAGCTTGATGAAGTAAAAAAGAATAAAATAATTAGGTCTGCCTCAAGTAATAGATCAGAATAAATCGATGTCTGAACCCTTATCAGGTGAATCAATCAAGTTATCAGCAATTAGCTCCTCATAAAAACAAAGTTTATCGCGTCCATTTTCTTTTGCGTAATACAGTGCCTTATCTGCATTTTCTAATACCGTTATCGGAAAGTCATAAGGGCTGATACGCGACATACCGATACTCAGGGTCATCTTTGCTACAAATGGGAAATGAGTTGCTCTTATCATCTCAAGAAATTGACTCATCTTTTCATTAATTGATTCAAAATTAGTTGGTTCAAATACAATAACAAATTCCTCGCCACCAAAACGAAATATCAAATCGGTCGAACGAAAAAAATGACGCATTCTCTGAGCAAGTACCAGTAACACCTCGTCTCCACAGACGTGTCCGAACTTGTCATTAATACTTTTAAAGTGATCAATATCAATCATTGCAAGCCAAGATGTTGAGCTTTGCTTTAACTTCCTATGGCAATCAACCTTCGTTAACTTGTGTTGCTTTAGTACCTGTTTTTCAATGAGCTGCTTAATTTTTTTATCAAAAGTTTGACGGTTTAGCAACCCCGTTAGCTTATCTCGCTCATTTTCATGTAAAATAAATAAATAGTTTTCAAAGATTCGACAAAAAGCGTTCAGTAATACTTGATCCGCACTTTTCAATTCGTTACATACTATTGAGATTGCGCCTATGGGTTTGTCTTGAAATGAAATTGGCAACCAGCGTTTTTCAACTCCATCATTCGACTTCACTGTGATAATACATGCAGAGCGTAAGCACGATACAAGTTCAGGTTCGGGATCATCTATTATCTGTCTTGGCCCCCAGATGAATTCTTTATCGTTAAGAGTCTGCAAAGACAAACTACGTTCAATTGTCAATTCTTCTTGGACATCCAAATCTTTATAAACAGCAATTTCTGAGCAATCAACAAACTCTTTAATTGTTGAAATAAGGCTATATTCTAGTGAATCAATGTCTCTATTTTTAGTTATTTTAATAACAGAATTTAATAAACTTTCCTGCATATGACCTCTGTATTCGAGTAACTAGCAAATTGATAATAATTTACAGAATAAAATAAGTACTGAATTAATATACCCAAACCACCTCAATATGTGAGCGTCGTTGGAATTTAAAACGATTTAGGCAAGGCATTGATTGCAAGTAATAGTGGTTCTATTATTAAAATCAATCCCTTATAAAAGTAACGCAGTATAAATCGTTTTAAAACCAACCCATTGGGCGTTTCACCGGCACTTACTCTCATCGTTGTTGCTTCTTAAAAGGGACTGCCATTCTTGCAAAGTAACGCCTTGATATTAGGCCCCTGTGAAACGCTGAACTCTGCATATTGAGGTGGCTTGGGTATAGTATAGTGTGTTAATACAATTTAAGCTTAAAATATTAGTAAAGTTATTTTAAGTAAAGTTTAATCCCATCCTATTTTCTCAACGGAGGTAACCCTACATATTACCGCTTAAATTTGGTCTCTAAGATAACCGATGAGGTTGTACGCTCAACGCCATCTAAATTACCAATATCATCGAGTAAATGACTTAGCTTTTCTAAATTTTGCGCTTGAACAACTGCAATTAAATCAAATTCACCGCTAATTGCATAAAGTTGTGAAATAGCGTCAATTTGCTTTAGTTCAAGATTGGTTTTTGTTGTTAGCTTTTGCTTCACTTTAATCGAAACGTGTGCCGATACCATGGCATTTAAATACGCCTCTCCATAATCAACACTGTACCCTTTAATAATGCCGCTTTCTTCGAGTTTTAGCATCCTACTTTGTACTGTAGAGCGTGACAAATTTAACGCTCTTGCTAAATCTGAAATACTCGCACGTGCGTTTGTACGTAGTATAGATAGTAATCTTTCATCTTGTTGACTAATCATTTTGGCAACACTCTTCGTTATTTTGCTTTTTATTATCGTCAATTTTAACAAAATAGCACTGCAAATTGAATCTCTGAACCATGATAATAGTAAAACAACAACTAAAGAGCTGTTTTTAAGCAGCTATATATTTTATAAATATTCGTTTTTATAACTTTTTTATAATTTATCCTCTCATATTCGTTATTTTAGGTGCGTCAAATGCAAGTAAATAGAGACTTATTCAATCATGTTATGGTTCCAAACTACAACCCGTCGGATGTTATTCCTGTTCGCGGACAAGGATCACGAGTGTGGGATCAAAACGATAAAGAGTTTATTGATTTCGCCGGTGGCATAGCGGTTAATTGTTTAGGGCATTGTCACCCTGCACTTGTAAATGCTTTAAAAGAGCAAGGCGAGAAAATTTGGCATTTATCAAATGTTATGACTAATGAGCCTGCATTGCGTTTAGCAAAGAAAATTACCGATGCAACATTCGCAGACAAAGTTTATTTTGCGAACTCAGGAGCAGAAGCAAACGAAGCGGCACTTAAACTTGCTCGTCGTTTTGCGTTGGATATACATGGTGCTGACAAAACGCAAATTATCGCATTTAACAAAGGCTTTCACGGTCGTACATTTTTCACTGTAACTGTAGGTGGGCAAGCCGCCTATTCTGATGGATTTGGCCCTAAACCTGCTGCAATCGATCATTGTGACTACAATGATTTGAACGCATTTGAAGCACTTATTAGCGACAAGACATGTGCGGTTATGATGGAGCCCTTGCAAGGTGAAGGTGGTATTATTTCGCCTACAAGCGATTTTATTAAAGGTGTGCGCACTTTGTGCGACAAACACAATGCATTACTTATCTTTGATGAAGTGCAAACGGGTGTTGGCCGTACAGGGTCTCTTTATGCATACGAAGAATTAGGTGTAACCCCTGATATTTTAACAACAGCAAAAGCCCTTGGTGGGGGATTTCCAATTGGCGCAATGATCACAACAACCGACATTGCAACACATCTAAAAATTGGTACACATGGCTCAACATATGGTGGCAACCCATTAGCTTGCGCCGTTGCAGAAGCTGCATTTGATACCGTTAATACCCCTGCTGTACTTGCTGGCGTTAAAGAACGTGAACAACTTTTTCGAGCCGGCTTTGCTCAAATCAACGAAAAATACGACGTATTTAGTGAAGTCCGTGGTAAAGGTCTATTATTAGGTGCTGTACTTAACAGTAAGTTTGAAGGACGTGCACGGGACTTTCTCGTCGCAAGTACTGAACACGGACTTATGAGTTTGGTCGCTGGTACAAACGTTATTCGGTTTACACCTTCGCTCGTGATCCCACTAGAGGATATAAAAGAAGGTTTAGCACGCTTTGAAAAAGCAGTGGCAGATGTTGTAAACGCTTAACCTAATTTAGCACCCTACATGGGTGCTAATGGAGCACTTTGAATGCAAGTATTACGTCCTATCACCGCCAACGATTTTGATGCGTTAAAGCAAATTGCAATCGAATCTGGCCATGGTTTTACATCATTGCCCGTTGATGATGCTTTATTGCTAGAAAAAATTGAACGCGCAGAAAGAAGTTTCGCGAAAAACATTACTCAGCCCCACGACGAAACTTACTTATTCGTATTAGAGGACAGTGAAACAGGGCAAGTCGTTGGCACCACAGCGATTGAGGCTGCGGTGGGTTTGAACGTGCCATTATACCATTACCATCTAGGTAAAACAGTTCACCACTCTGCAACCCTGAAAGTATATAACACAGTTGATATTTTAAGCATGTGTAATGATTACACAGGCTGCTCTGAGATTTGTACATTATTTTTACGCGAAGACAGCCGTAAAGGCTTGGCTGGACGTTTTTTATCACGTTCACGATTTTTGTTTATGGCACAGCACAGTGAACGATTTGCTGACACGATCATTGCCGAAATGCGCGGTGTAAGCGACGAAGACGGCCACTCACCTTTTTGGCAATGGCTTGAAGAACACTTTTTTAGTATTGAATTTCCTCAAGCTGATCACCTTGTTGGTTTAGGCGATAAATCGTTTATAAGTGAACTCATGCCTAAATACCCTATTTATGCCAATTTACTCAGTAAGAAAGCGCAGGCTGTGATAGGAAAAGTTCATGAGCATACAAAACCTGCACTGAAACTCCTTGAAAAAGAAGGCTTTGAACATCGTGGCTACGTTGATTTATTTGATGCTGGGCCAACCGTTGAAGCAAAGTTAGGAAATATACGCAGTGTGCGTGAATCCTTAGTGTGCCCGATATCAATTGGTGAGCTGGATCATATTAATGAACAAAGCTCCGACACACTCGCTATTTGCAACCAAGGCGTGAATGACTTCAGAGCAACGTTTACCAAACACGCTCACTATAACCATGCCAAGCACACTTTAATTATTAGCCGTGAAGTTGCAACCGCACTTAAATTAAAACAAGGGGATGCAGCGCGTTTCTTCCGCCTGTAAACCTCGTAGGAGTTTATAATGAGCATTGAGACTCAAAGTACACAGTTAATCAATAACCAATGGCATGCTGGCCTAGGTCATGACTTTAATTCAATTAACCCTGGTAATGGTCAGATAATCTGGCAAGGCAAAACGGCAAGTAAAGAGCAAGTTGATGCTGCAGTAAAGTCAGCGCGTCTGGCACAATTAGCATGGGCTGAATCATCAATTGAAAATAGAATTACAATTCTTGAAAACTTCGTTGCTCAACTAAAAAAACACAGCGAAGAGTTTGCTACCATAATTGCAAGCGAGACAGGGAAACCACTTTGGGAATCGCGCACTGAAGTTGGCGCAATGGCAGGTAAAGTTGCTATTTCTATCAATGCACATAACGAACGTACGGGTACCACAGAAAACTCAATGCCAGGTGCCAAAGCATTTATTCGTCATAAACCACATGGCGTAGTCGCTATTTTTGGCCCATATAATTTTCCTGGCCATTTACCAAACGGCCATATTGTTCCAGCCATTTTAGCTGGCAATACGGTGGTATTTAAACCCTCAGAGCTGACGCCTTTAGTCGCGCAATACACGCTCAGTTTATGGTTAAAAGCAGGTTTGCCAGCAGGTGTCATTAACCTTGTCCAAGGTGAAGTGCAAACAGGTATAGCACTTGCGAGCCATCAAGATACTGACGGTTTATTTTTTACTGGTAGTTCAAACACAGGCCATTTATTGCATAAACAATTTGCAGGTCACCCTGGCAAGATTTTAGCATTAGAAATGGGTGGCAATAACCCCCTTATTATTAAAGGTGTAGCTGATGTAAGTGCCGCAGTCCATGACATCATTCAATCAGGGTTTATTACTTCTGGCCAGCGCTGCACCTGCGCGCGTCGTGTGTTTATTGAAAACACACCAAATGGCGATGCCATTTTAGAAAAACTGATCACCGCCACTAAACAAATTAATGTAGCGGATAGTTTTAGTGAAGATCAACCCTTTATGGGCGCTATGATCAGCGAAAAAGCAGCGTTAGGTATGGTGGCCGCTCAGCAGCAGCTATTATCGATGGGTGCCAAGTCACTCGTTACACTTGCTCATTTAAAGTCAGGAACAGGATTTGTAAGCCCAGGTATTATTGATGTAACCAACGTGGCTGATATTCCTGATGAAGAACACTTTGGACCATTAATTAAAGTTTACCGTTATAACGATTTTGACAGTGCTATTAGTGAAGCGAACAATACGTCATTTGGTTTATCTGCTGGTCTATTAAGTGATTCACGTGATGACTATGATCATTTTTTAAAGCGTATTCGCGCTGGAATTGTTAACTGGAACCGCCCAATTACAGGTGCATCCAGTGCGGCACCTTTTGGTGGTATTGGTGCCAGCGGTAACCACAGAGCAAGCGCCTATTATGCAGCAGATTACTGCTCATATCCTGTTGCATCAGTTGAAGCATCACAGGTTAATCTACCTACAACCCTTGCGCCGGGCTTAATCATCGAATAATCAGCCTGTGGCGTAACGGCCACAGTAACCAAATTAAGGAATTAAAAATGCACACAAATGTAAATACTCTTTTTGACAACTTATGGCAAAACTACCTTGCAGTCACTCCTTCAGCTGTAAAAGTACATGAATTACTTGGATCAACGCAAAAAGATGATGTGATCAATGATCATATTGCGCTTCGTACCTTTAACCATGAAAAAATTGGGCTTGAAAAACTAGCAGCTCATTTTCTAGCGGTAGGTTACAAAGAATGCGGTGAATACCACTTCGAAGCTAAAAAACTATACGCCAAACATTATGAACACACTGATCCAAAACAGCCAAAAGTATTTATCTCTGAGCTGCTAGTAGAAAAGTGCTCCACTGAATTGCAAAATATCGTCAACGAGATGGTTGCAAACATCGACGAAAGCGCAGTTACCGGCGATAATTTTTTATATTCGGGTACTCATTGGCAAGTTGACGCTGATACCTACAAGGCATTATTAGCTGAGAGTGAATACGCAGCATGGATGTCAGCATGGGGTTACCGTGCAAACCACTTTACCGTAAACATCAATGAGCTTGCCAAGTTTGATAACATTGAAGATGTAAACCAAGCACTTAAAGACGCAGGTTTTGCACTTAATACTTCAGGCGGGAAAATAAAAGGTTCGCCTGCTGTACTATTAGAGCAATCATCAACACTTGCTGATGACTTTGAGGTTGAATTTAGTGACACAAAAATGAGCGTTCCGAGTTGTTTTTATGAGTTTGCTATTCGTTATGCTAAGCCTGATGGTGAACTTTATACCGGCTTTGTTGCCGCCTCAGCAGATAAAATATTTGAAAGTACTAACGCGCGTTAATAAAATAATGCGGCTTGCTAAATTATTTACATAAAAGCTGAACTAAGGCCCTACAATTTTTGTAAGGCCTTTTTGTAATACATACTAATTAGTTAAGTTGTTCAATTATTTAACCGATTGATGTAATAAACTCATCACAAAAATAGCGGTTTATAATCATTCTCTAATTGTTCAAATGACAGGTTACCTATAAAACGGCCAAAACTAAGCCACGTTGCCAAACCTCTTAAATCTTTAAAGTGCGGTGGCACAAACTTAGGTGATTCTATTACGCCTAAATCATGCAACTGGGAAATCAATCTAAAGTCATCTATCGAAATTTTACCGACTAACAATAATGGTAATTGATCAATACGACCAAGCTGTATTGCTACACGTATTAAATTATAAACCAGTACAAACCCTTTTATATATGCGATGTCTTTTGTAAAGGGTAATCCTGTCGCTGTGCTGCCTCTAAATACGCGTTGTGCCAGGGTATAGCTTTCATCTTTGCTTAAACCTTGCGCAACGTAATCTCGATAAATATCAACAAACTCAGCGCCATCAATCACCTTAGTCACCGCTTGAATGCGGTTTACTAGCTTCGCTAAACGACGCGGTGTTGATTTAAGCGTGATGATCTCAGTTAAAACAGCAAGCCCTTCTTGGGTCACGGTAGAGCTGGGTGTCCCTTTGCTTAAACATGTTAAATAAGGCTGAGCTAAGCCATTTTGTGTGGTGCCAACATGGATCCACCCTTCATGAACTTCTAAAATATCTAGCTCACGTTGTGAAAACTTCACGTCTTGATTCAGCTTAATATTGTTAGCGCCCGCAGCGGCGTCACTGACGATCCCATCGCTAATCATCACCTCAACATCGATACCTGGCATGCTTAATTTCACTTGTTCAGCAAGAATTTTAACCGCTTCATCGGCATCAATATTCTTAGGGTCATCAGGTAAAATGTCCGCAGAAAGTAAGTTTTTAAGAGGCAACTCGAGCATATTTGCAAGCTCTGATAATGATGGCTCCCCCGCATGAAATAAATCTTTTGGATGCCCAAACAACTCGACAGATAAGTCATGGAACTCAGGTGTGCCTCTGTATTCAAGCATACTCAGTACTGTTTTATATTCAGTACACATTTTGCTCATGTATTGCGCTATCGGGTTTAATTGCCCGAGCTGGCTGATAATATTACGATTTAAATCAGAAAATGCTTGACGTAAATCACTCGGGACAAAGCCTAAATCACGTTGTTGGTAATAGGCTCTATCTACGAGCGGGTTCTTTTGACACTTTTGTCTGAAAAACTCTTCTTTTACGCTTTTATCCCAATTAATGGCATCTAAAATACGTATCGGTGTTTGCAGCGCGATTAATCGATCTGATAACTCCCGAGTTTTAAGTAATAACGCCTTATCTATCATGCTCTAAGCTCAGTGGGGTATGAGCCTTGAGCATAGGATAGTTTTTCGTATATTCAAAGCAAATTATTACTGCTTTAGCATATTAATTGGGCTTGAAAAGTCAGTAACTCGCTGTATTACTTTAGCGTCTTTATAGAGTAATAAAGTAGGAACTTGACTCACTTCATTGGAAATAAATAAGTCATTCCCATGATCTATATAAAGTGGATGAAGCACTTTAAATTTTTCTACGTACTCAGCCACAGCGGCTTCATCCGTCCATAGTTGACTCACTCTCGCCTCTGTATCTATTCCCTGCGCCGTTAAGGCATTTATTTGCTCTTGTGCTGCAATACAGTTTTTTGCCATCTTTGGGCGAGTATCCGCTAAATACCAGTCGCACCAAGTCGCTGTATATAAAACGGCTTTTAAGCCTTTGTCTGGAATGGTGAGAGTAAGCGCTACTTTTTGACTCTCTTTATCCAATAAGCGTGGCTTTTCAACAACACCATCATGAGATAGTAATCGTAGTGTGTTATCAAGTGCTTTGTCAGCATCATGCCCTTGAAAAATCACTCTCCCCGTTTTATCCAGTAATACATGAAAAGGCGTACCTCTAAACTCATAGTGTTTCGCGACTTTAGCGGTATCATCAGTCATAATCGGCATTGTTAAATTAAAGCGTTTTTTAACAGCCTCTACAGCACTCGGATCATCATTGAGGTCGATATTAATTGCTATCGTATCAACTGACTCCCCATATTGTTCATATGCATGCTGAAAATGCGGCATTTGTTCCATACACGGTTTACACCACGTAGCCCAGAATTTTAGATACACAGGTTTTTTACCTATAATTTGGTTTAGTTCAAAGAGTTCGCCCTGTTGGTTTTTTAAAGTCAGGCTTGATTCATTTGCCTGTGTAGTTGCACTGCCTAAACATAAAAATAACCATAACGCTGTAACGTATATATATTTCATCTTTGTCATCCCTAAAATAAAAACACTTTAGCATAGCAACTTAAGAGCTAACTTGTAATTTTGCGACATTTTCAGTGACTTTAATTCGATGGTTTAAACTAAATGTTATGCCCATACGTAATGATTAATATATCAACAAATAATTTGGAGTAGCAATGAAAAATGACATTGATGGCAAACAAGTACTTGCGGTATATGAGCGAATTATCCAACGTGGTGAGATTACTGAAGAAGGCAAATACTATATGGGGTTAACAGCGTTTTCTGATATTGATGGGTACACGGTTTATTTAAAAGGCAGTGGTGTAACGCTGAGATTTGGGTTTCACAATACTTACCATCTTGATTATGAGCACGACAAGCATAAAGATGACTTTCTTAAAAAAATCATTAACATCTTTAATGAGGAATAATTGTGTCACTACATCGTCCTCGTCGCGCGCGACCTAAGAATAATAGCAAAGGCACTGTATTCATAAACCATGTAATTGAACGTTTGCGTGAAGATCCGAGCAAGTTAAATATTATCCGAAAAAACTTGGATGAATATCGCCAGCAACGTTTTCTCAAACGTGGTTTTTTATTAGCTATCGAAAGATTTGATTGGGTATTTGAGGCCTCAAATAATGTTGATGATATATGTGAGCAGATATTAGCTGATGACTATATAGGCAACAGATTACGTCGTTACCCTTTGTTATTTAAAGGTGTTCGCTAACATTAGGGGTAATTTAACGTACTAAGTAAGTAAGTCACCGTTTATAGGTGATACTAAACGTAAAAAATGATAGATTGCGGCAATTTTAAAATTTTGAGAACCAGCTATGTCAAAAGTTGTCGACACTGCGAATTCAACACCGCCTGAAAAACAATCGGGGTTATTTAACCGATTTTTAGCAACCGTTGAGTTTATGGGGAATATGTTACCCCACCCTATCACCTTATTTGCGATGTTTTGTGTAGCCATCGTTGTTTTTAGTGGCATCGCCGACTGGTTTGGCTTAAGTGCGATTGATCCGCGTCCAATTGGATCTGCAGGGCGTGATCCTGATGGTGTTATTGAAGTGGTCAGTTTACTAAGTGCTGAAGGTTTACAACGCATAGTGACCGGGTTAGTAACTAATTTTACAAGCTTTGCCCCTTTAGGGACTGTGCTTGTGGCCTTACTTGGTGTAAGTGTTGCTGAGCATTCAGGGCTTTTATCTGCTGCAATGCGCGGCATGGTTATGGGTGCTTCAAAACGTTTAGTTACTTTTATGGTTGTTTTTGCGGCTATTTTATCCAACACCGCATCAGAGCTTGGTTACGTTGTTTTAATTCCGCTCGCTGCAATGATATTTCACAGCTTAGGCCGTCACCCATTAGCGGGCCTTGCTGCCGCTTTTGCCGGTGTTTCCGGTGGTTACAGTGCCAACTTATTATTAGGAACTATTGATCCATTACTTGCGGGTATCACTACTCCTGCAGCACAAATGATCGATCCTACTTATCAAGTTGGCGCAGAAGCTAACTGGTATTTCATGATGATTTCGGTTTTACTTATCGCAGTTCTAGGTACCTTAGTCACCGAAAAAATTGTTGAACCACGCCTTGGTAAATACAACCCTGACGATGCAAGTGCAGATTTAGAGCAAAATAATATTCAAGGTTTAACAGCTGTTGAAAAGTCAGGCTTAAAATGGGCAGGGTTTTCTTTATTAGTTGTATCACTATTATTAGCGTGGACTATTGTGCCTGCTGATGGCATTTTGCGTAATCCAGAAACGGGTCTAGTAACACAATCACCATTTTTAAAAGGGATTGTCGTATTTATATTTGTTACTTTTGGTATACCTGGGTTTGTGTATGGTCGTGTTGTCGGCACCATGAAAAATGATAAAGATGTCATCGATGCTATGAGCAAAAGCATGAGTTCAATGGGCATGTACATTGTATTGGTATTCTTTGCAGCACAATTCGTCGCATTTTTTAAATGGACAAATTTAGGCACTATTTTAGCAATCAATGGCGCTGCTATGTTACAAGCGCTTAATCTGACTGGCCCCGAGGTATTCGTACTCTTTATTTTTATGTGTGCTTTAGTTAATTTAAGTTTAGGCTCTTCATCGGCGCAATGGGCCGTTACCGCCCCTATTTTTGTACCAATGCTTATGTTAATTGGTTATGCACCAGAGACAATTCAAGCCGCGTACCGTATTGGTGACTCAGTTACTAATTTAATCACACCAATGATGAGTTACTTTGGGCTCATACTCGCGGTAGCCACTAAGTATAAAAAAGACATGGGAATTGGTACACTCGTCGCTACGATGCTGCCATATAGCATGATATTCTTTGTTGGTTGGGTCGCCTTGTTCTATCTGTGGGTCTTTGTTCTAGGCTTACCTGTTGGGCCTGACTCACCCATTTATTATACTCCTTAATAATATTTTAATAATGCCAGCACCCGCTGGCATTATTACATTTATACCTACCAAATGAGGCCTCAACTATGAAAGCACTTTTTCTCATCTTATTTACTTGCTGTTTATTAAGTACACCTTGCATAGCAGAACAAAAAAATCCTCAAGTAATTGAGTTAATAAAGCTAAACAATTTCGCTAACCCTCAAGAAAATATTTATACCTCAGGGCAGCCGACACAAGCACAGCTTTCGCAACTTGCTGACAAAGGGGTAAAGCATATTATAAACCTACGCGGTAAAAATGAAACTCAGTGGGATGAAGAAGATGTTGTAAATACACTTGGTTTGCAATACGCGGCATTACCAATAACTTCAAAGGCTGATATAAATGTTACAAACGCTATTTTATTACAGAAATTGCTAAATGAAACATCATCTGAGGCAACTTTATTGCATTGTGCCAGCAGCAATCGTGTCGGTGCCCTTGTTGCTGTATACCATGCAACTGAGCTTAAACTGCCCATTGAGCAAGCAATAGCAATCGGTAAGCAATGGGGTTTAAAAAGTTTAGAATCGGTTGTCACAGATGAAGTTACCCGCTATCAAAACACGCTAATACAAAAATAATAAACGGAGGGTAATAATTAGTTGTTTTAATTATAAATCTCGATTGTTAAACTCACCCCAACTTACTTAAATGGATTTAAAAATGAAAAAAATTCTACTTTTACTTGCTCTATTTTGTTCCTCAGCTCAAGCAATTGAATTTCAAAAATACCCTATTCTTTTAGAGTCATCCAGTGGCGAACATGTAACGATCATTGAAAGCCGAGATAAGTCTCAGGCTTTAATTAAAGTGGTCGGTGTTAATAGCCCAATTGATGAAGTCGTTTTTTTAACAGACTTAAAACCTCACGGCAGTATTGAAGCTTATAAATACACTTTTGATGGTGAACAACGCGCTTTAATCACAAAAGGAAAAAGCTATAGCTGTTGCAACTACACGCTATATTTGCCGAATACACGACAAGGTATTTACTTATCAGAACTAAAAGATAAACGCTCAACCGCTATTTCTGAAGATGTATATGCGCAATATCAGGCACAACAAGAACAAGGTATACAACTAAAATTGGCTAAGTTTGATCGTGACAATAGCATTAAACAATCGCAAATAGCATTAACTGCTGCAACCAAAGAACTTAATAAGTTTTGCGGTAAAAACATTACAACAACAGTTAATTGGCAAGAACTTGATGATAAAATACTGCAGACCTACGCTGTCGGTGCTTATTGTGCTCAAATTGCAACAAGCTTGGCACAACAATGTAAAAAACAACCTGAATTTAAAACGAAAGCACAGCAGTTTGGAAAAATTTCATGTGAGTTTGCTGATGAACTAAAGCTACGCCACACCGATACGTTAATTCAATTTAAAACAGCACCAAAAGCCCCAAATCAAGCTCAGTTTGTTGAAGCCTATTTACGTAATCTCTAGCTCAAAAGTAAAAAGCCCTAACATTAGGGCTTTCAAATTCTAATAAAGTACGGTTAACGCTTAAAGTAACTGTTCCTTTAAAGCTGCCATGCATAGCTAAGCTTTGTAAAAAACGTACGTTGATTTCGCTCTAAACTTTTCAGCGAATCATTTTGGTAACCTTTATCAGAATACCCTAAGTAAAACAGTGTTTGAGCATTTATCTTGTAAGAATAAATTAGCTGATTACCTAACTCTCGATTCGTCTGATTAACAGCATAATAATAGGCCTCTTTATTACGGTCAATATCTTCAAACTGCATAACCAGTTTAAGCATAGAGCGCATATTAAATTTATAGTAAATACGTAAATCAGTTTGATTAGCAGTATAAATTCGCTCGCCATTTTGAGCATTCAAACGACTATAGCTATGCTCTAATTGCACTTGCCAATGGTCATTAATATCCCAAGTAAACTCAGGTTCAATGGCCAGTAACTCACCTAGCTGCTCATTGCTATAGTCTATTTTACTGCCAAATTCACTGTATAATGTTAAACGAATGTCATTAGTTGGATTAAACCCACCGTACACAAAACCAATGTTTTGGTTATAAAACTCATCATAATAATTTTCATTTCGGTGGGTTAAACCAAATTGTAAAAATGACTGTAACTGTCCATTTAATTCAACAACTGCTTCATATTCTTCTTCAAGTAAGCGGCCATCAAGTGCCCATGATTTATCCCAATCAGCTTCATATGAATATTCTGTTATGATGTTATCAGCATCGAGATACCAGGTTTGACCGCCCCCTAGATTTACTTTTTTGTAATCAACTTTTGCTTGGTAACCTAAATCAGTACGGTAATCTTCACCCACGTGCTCGTAACTTGCATATAACTCATAATCACGTTTTTCTCGTGTAAATTCAATTTTATAGGCTTGATCTGATTGATCTTGCTTTAAATTATATTTATCAACAAGGTAAGTCGAATTCTTCGTGTCTGCGGTAGCAACTTGGTACATTAAACTATCTGTTTGGTTAAACCAGTAACTACCATCAAGAGACAATACCGTATTATGATAATCAGCTGATTCACGATGGGTAGTCATTACGCCAATGGTACCTTGTTCGCCTATATCATATTGATAACGCCCTACTGAGGCTTTTGATTTACCCCCTAAGTTAGCAAAACCTGAACCTTGATTTGTAGGTAATAACACACTGGTATTTTCATCATCAGCATACATAAAACCATAGCTATGGTTATTGGTTTTACCTGTTATTTTTGCGCCAATTTCAGGCTCTGCAATAGTACGGGTATAAAGTAATTCAAATAGACTACTCTTAAAATACGATGCGCCATCTAAAAAGAAGGGGCGCTTTTCAGCAACATAAATTGAATAGGTGGTGTTTACATCCAGCTCTAACTCATCTGCTTCCACTTGTGAGAAATCAGGGTTAATTGTTGCATTGATCACCGCATCTTGCGTGATCCCCCAGCGTAAATCTAAACCAGCTTCAGTATCAATATCACCATTTTCCCAATCGCCCGGCACTGTGTCTTTAACATCATGACGTAGTGCTGTAAATGTTGGTGTTACTTGAATATTTTTACTAGGCTCCATGGCATTAAAGCCAGTAATTTTGTCAAATTGGCAAAAGCTGCATTTTGTGTCACGGTCAAATCCGACGTTCGACATTTGGTATGTCACATCACGAGGATAATTTCGCCACGCAGCAAAACTCCATGTCATATCCGCTTTATTTTTAGGAAATCGCAATGCGGTAAATGGAATTCGCATTTCCACCACATAGCCTTGCTCAGTAATTTGACCGGCGCTATCCCAAATTGCATTCCAAGATGGGTCTTCACTCCAGCCATCTGTATCAGTCATACGCATATCCCCTTGAGCACCCAGCGGATTTACATAAAACTCATAGCCTGTACGTTCATCATTGAATGTATCAATCATTATTGCGACATTATCGTCAGACCATAAAGTATCTCGGTCTCTTAATGCTGCACGTATTTGACTCGGATCATTATCGTATGCAATAAAACCAACATATAGATAGCTGCCATCTTCATACAGGTAGGCATCAGTTTTTACCGGTGGCGTACCTTTTTCATTAGGTTCATTTTGATATTTCAGAGCAACTAATGTGGCTTGTTGCCAATGGGGTTCATTGAGTTGGCCGTCTATATCGATACTTTTATCAATATGGGCCAGATTGAATTGTTGCTTTTCAGCTACGCTAAAGAAGCTACATACTGTCAGTACGACAAAGAATACTTTTATATTTATCGATTTTAGAAGCTGCATAAACATCCGTTTAGAATCAGATTACTCATCAGGAGTAAATTAATTCGTAAAGTTTAATTCAAGCAGGGTCATTTGTTAATAGTTTAATTAAATAAATGTTATTAATAATTAATAAATTGGAGGTGAAATGGTATTTAAATTAACTTTCGATTAATTTTAGTTTATTTGCAACGCCATTCCAGGTGTCTGCATCATCTGGTGCGGGTTTAACTTCAGTTATTCTCGGCCACACAAGTGCAAGTTCAGCATTAAGTTCGGTAAAATCTTTTTGCGATTCGGGTAATTCATCTTCTTGATATATTGCTTCAGCAGGACACTCAGGTACACATAAACCACAATCAATACAATCAATTGGACTAATTGCTAAAAAGTTAGGCCCCTCATAAAACGCATCTGCAGGGCATACTGATACACAGTCCGTGTATTTACATTTAATGCAATTTTCAGTGACTACAAATGCCATATTCTTACTATGCCTATATTTACTCAACAACAGCGCTGGATCATACCCAACGCTTGAAAAAATACAATAAATAATCACTGCCATCGCAGCTTAAATTAACGTAAAATACGCGCCATTGTGAGCGGTTCGCCAAAGTGACTGCTAAGACACCTAATAGAGATTAAATATGATACGTTTAACAGAAATAAAACTGCCTCTTGAGCATAGCGAAGACGCAATTGAACAAGCCATTATTACCAAGCTTGCCATTAATGCAGATCAACTTCACAGTTTTAACGTCTTTAAACGTGGTTACGACGCACGTAAAAAAACCGCAATCTTACTCATTTATACCCTTGATATTGTCGTTGATAATGAAGAGCAGCTACTCGACAAGTTTGCAAAAGATCAACACGTTAAAGTCGCACCTGATACCAGCTATAAGTTTGTAGGTAAGGCACCTTCCACAATCCAAGAGCGTCCTGTTGTTATTGGTTTTGGGCCTTGTGGTTTATTTGCAGGCTTGATATTGGCACAAATGGGCTTCAAACCTATTATATTAGAACGCGGTAAAGAAGTACGCGAACGCACAAAAGATACATTTGGTTTTTGGCGTAAACGTACTTTAAATACGGAGTCAAATGTACAATTTGGTGAAGGCGGCGCAGGTACATTCTCTGATGGCAAACTATATAGCCAAGTAAAAGATCCAAAGCATTATGGTCGAAAAGTA
The DNA here is from genome assembly GCF_001298125.1 of Pseudoalteromonas porphyrae. NCBI lineage: Bacteria > Pseudomonadati > Pseudomonadota > Gammaproteobacteria > Alteromonadales > Pseudoalteromonadaceae > Pseudoalteromonas > Pseudoalteromonas porphyrae. The sequence continues at coordinate 108,640 of NZ_LHPH01000013.1, forward strand.
ATTACTGAATTTGTAACCGCAGGTGCACCAGAGGAGATTTTGTACGTAAGCAAACCTCATATCGGTACCTTTAAACTCGTTACCATGATTGAAAAAATGCGTGCAAGCATTGAAGCGCTTGGCGGTGAAATTCGTTTTAGCACCCGTGTCGATGATATTTTACTAGAAGACGGTCAAGTTACCGGCCTTAAACTTTCATCAGGCGAGCAACTCAATACTCGCCATGTTGTGCTTGCTGTCGGTCACAGTGCCCGTGATACTTTTCAAATGGTGCATGACAAAGGTATTTACGTTGAAGCAAAACCATTTTCTGTTGGCTTTAGAATTGAGCATAAGCAATCAATGATTGATGAATGCCGTTTTGGTACGAATGCGGGCAATCCAATTCTTGGTTCAGCTGATTATAAACTTGTACATCATTGCGACAATGGCCGGACTGTTTACAGCTTTTGTATGTGCCCGGGTGGAACTGTGGTTGCTGCAACATCAGAGGAAGGTCGCGTTGTTACCAACGGCATGAGCCAATATTCACGCAGTGAACGCAATGCAAACAGCGCTATCGTTGTGGGCATTTCCCCCGATGAAGATTTTCCAGGGCATCCACTAGCTGGCATTGATTTGCAGCGCAAACTCGAAGAACAAGCATACGAGTTAGGTGGCAGTAATTATGACGCACCTGCACAATTAATTGGTGACTTCTTAAAAGGGAAAGACTCAAGTACATTAGGTGATGTTAAACCTTCGTATACTCCAGGCATTAAGCTAACTGATTTGGCAAAAGTGCTACCACGTTTTGCAATTGACGCCATCCGTGAAGCAATCCCTGCATTTAACAAGCAAATTCGTGGTTTTTCAACTAATGATGGATTATTGACGGGTGTTGAAACACGCACTTCATCACCTATTTGCATCAAACGCGATAAGAGTATGCAAAGCATTAATACCCTAGGCTTATATCCTGCCGGTGAGGGTGCGGGCTACGCAGGTGGTATTCTTTCCGCAGGTATTGATGGGATAAAAGCAGCCGAAGCTTTAGCATTATCAATGATTGAGAAAAACACATAACCAAGTTTTTGACTTAATTTGATGTAAGCCCCACAAGTTGGGGTTTTTTTATGCCCATATTTTAAGTAATACCAATCGTGTTAAGTTACTGACCAATTATAGCGACAGGTAAGTGGAGTGATAACAAGGCATAAATTTTGACATGGTGTTGTTCTCGGCAATTGCTCCTGCATTGCTCTACCTCCTGCATCCATGCAGTCGTACATGAATAATTTATAACGCAGTTAGCGCTTTATTTAGCTCGCTAGGATGGTTAAATATTTAAGTCGATTGGTATAAGAGTAACAAAAAAGCCTGAGTAAACTCAGGCTTTTATCACTTTGTGTACTTTTAATATTACTTTTTCAAAGCAAGCTTTTCGCCTTTAAGGCTTTTACGTACACCTGAAATACGCGAACGGTTTTTTGCACGAGCTTCACCCGTTGCTTGACCAGAGACTTTATTACTGCGCGAACGACGTAAATGAGACGGTTTTTTACCAATTTTATCAATCAGTACTTCACGGTTACTTACTTTATAACCTGGTAAGTATTCACGCTCAATTTTTTGACCTATTAGGGTTTCAATTTCGAATAAAGTATTTTCTTCTTCACGGCTTACAAACGAAATTGCTTCACCTTGATTACCAGCACGGCCAGTACGGCCAATGCGATGTACGTAATCTTCTGCAAGCCATGGTAAATCAATATTGATCACACGCGGTAAACCATCGATGTCGATACCTCGCGCGGCCACTTCAGTTGCTACGAGCACGCGAACTTTACCCGCTTTAAAATCACTTAATGCGCGACGACGATTACCTTGCGTCTTATCACCATGACATACAGCCGCAGGAATACCATCAAGATTAAGTTCTTTGACTAACTCGTCAGCTGTGTCTTTCATATTTACAAACACAAGCACTTGCTGCCAGTTCTTTTTCCCAACAAGTTCAGATAGTAATTCTTGCTTACGGCGCTCTTCTACTGGGTAAACAACGTGATGTACAGTTGCTGCAGTGCTGTTTGTTTGATCAACGCGCACAATTTCCGCTTGCTTTAACACTTTACTTGCAAACTGCTTAATTGCCGCTGGGAATGTAGCCGAAAATAATAATATTTGGCGCTCATCAGCACAGGCATTGATCACGGTTTGCATATCACCAATAAAGCCCATATCAAGCATACGGTCAGCTTCATCAAGAACTAAATGCTTAACCTGAGCAAGGCTCAAGTTACCAAGGCGAATATGATCAAGTAAACGACCCGGAGTAGCAACAACGACATCTACCCCCTCTTTTAGACCATTCGCTTGACCTGCTATGTTAACACCGCCGAAAAGGCAAACGGTTTTAAGAGCAGTATACTTAGCAAAATCTTTAAAATTATTGGCTATTTGCTCTGCAAGCTCACGAGTAGGTGCTAATACTAATGCACGCGGTGCATTTGTTGGCGTATGCTCAACTTCAGATAACTTTTGAATAATAGGTAGAGCAAATGCAGCTGTTTTACCTGTGCCTGTTTGGGCACTGGCTAAAACATCTTTGCCTTTACGCACTGCTGGGATAGCATTACGTTGAATGGGCGTAAGGGTGTGATAGTTAAGTTCATCTAACGCCTGAAGAAGTTCAGGGGCAAAACTAAAAGATTTAAAATTCATGCTGTATAACCTGCGGCCACATTATCAAGGGTCGCAAATTATACAGCAATTTGAAGTAAGCAGTTAGTTATAACTTAACTAAAGTGCCTTTTAATGCCACACCGGCCATAATTGTGCCCGCGCCGCATTCATATTCAGTGCTACTAATGAATTTACGTTTTTTATAATACGACTGAATATTAACAACCGCATTCATCCCCTCTTTCACAGCACGTTGCTGTAGTGCTTTTAGCGCACTAAGCATCACCCATTCGCATGCTTCAGTATCAGATTTACCAAATGCATTGGTTTTTTTATTACTGATCACTTCACCGTATTTACTGCTTTCTTTACTGTAGCTTTGATCTGCAAAATACAATGGAATATCTAATAAAGCATCCTTTGCTTTACTGCTTTCTAGCAGTTGTTGAATTGGGTATTTAGTTATATCATCACGCGCTTCAACAGCTGTTGTTATTAAAGTAGTCGCCAATAACAGAGCGCTATAAACTATTTTCATCTTTATTTTCCTTGTTGAGTATAAAATTTCCATGCAACACCAAAACCAACTGAGACATTACTATCTTGTTTAATTAAAGGACTACGTTGCTGTTTACTATCTGCTAAGTGGTGATATTTCACAAATCCACCCAGCCAATATTTTTTAGTATCAAAATTTACCCCTAAAGATAAATCTGTACCTGAATATCCTGAACCAACGGTAAATTCACTGCGATTTATACGGCTATTTAACGCTGATATACCATAGAAATAATTTAAATAACGACTATCAGCAAAGTTTACATTCGCTCGGATAGTGGTGGTTATTTCATAATTATCACCCGTTAACAAAAGGGTTTCAAAATAAACACTCGGCCCATACCGCCACCCTGCATTTGTCAGTGAACTAAAATCCGTCGCCATTGCTTTACGAGTAAATAAACCAACATATAACTGTTCTTCGGCTTTAGGTGACCCTAGTAAGTAGTAATTTAATGAAGGACCGAGTTCAAAGACCCAATCAAGGTCTTCCATCCCTTCTCGTGCCTGGTTATCTTTACTATCAACCGCTAAACTAACCCCTGCTGAAATATCTAAATGCAATTTATCATGTTGCCATAAATACCCAGTTAGGTTATTACGATCTAAATCTAACTCATCACTTTGATAACGGATATAGGGCACCGGCAATATATATTGCTCACTTTGATCTGAGCCTAAATAATGGGGAATATCAGCCGCAAAAACGCCACCACCAATTTCCAGCTTAGAAGCAGATAAAACAGCACCACTAAATAGAGTAAACAATAATAGTAGCCAGCGCATTTTATTCACCTCTAAAACGCTTAAAAATAAGTGATGTATTAATCCCACCAAATGCAAAGTTATTACTCATTACATAATCAGTGTGTATCTCACGACCTTGCTCAGTGATGTAATCAAGCGGGGCACATTCACTGTCAATCTCTGTTAAATTGATCGTTGGGGCAAACCAATTATCGCTCATCATATTAATACTTGCCCACGCTTCAATCGCGCCGCACGCACCTAAAGTATGCCCCAAGTAACTTTTAAGCGAGCTAATTGGTTTTGCACCTAAAGCATTAAAAGTTGCATGGGATTCTGCAATGTCACCTCGATCGGTTGATGTTCCATGGGCACTTACATAACCAATTTCATCCGCAGATAAATCTGCATCCTGTAATGCCATTTCAATCGCTACTTGCATTGTAGATGCAGTCGGCTGTGTGACATGCTGGCCGTCAGAGTTACAACCAAAGCCAACAATTTCAGCTAAAATTGTCGCACCACGCGCTTTTGCATGTTCATATTCTTCTAAAATAAGCGTAGACGCGCCTTCACCTATCACTAACCCATCACGGTTTTTATCAAACGGACGTGGTGTCATTTTCGGTGTGTCATTTTGTGTACTGGTAGCATAAAGTGTATCAAATACAGCAGCTTCAGTAACACATAGTTCTTCAGCACCACCGGCAACCATTAGCTTTTGGCGACCAAACTTGATTGCTTCATAGGCATAACCGATACCTTGTGAACCAGAGGTACACGCCGAGCTAGTAGTGATAACACGTCCTTTGAGGCCAAAAAACACTCCAACATTCACTGGAGCCGTATGCGCCATCATTTGAATATAACTGGTTGCCGTTACACCATTCATAGAGCCAGTTTCCATCATCCGACCAAATGACACCAGCGGTTCAGTTGAGCCGATTGACGAACCATACGATACACCGGTTGAGCCATCAGTAAGCGAGGGGTGTTCTAATAATTTAGCTTGTTCAAGTGCACGTTCTGTCGCAACGGTCGACATCAACGATACTCGCCCCATCGAACGTACTTTTTTACGTGAATAATGTGCAGGGCGACTAAAATTTTCAACTGGGGCAGCGAGATTAGTATTCAAACCATCTATGTATTCCCAGCTTTTCATCTGCTTAACGGCATTTTCGCCTTTTACTAAAGCAGCCTTAAACTCATCCCAGTTATCACCAAGCGCAGTGATTGACGCCATACCTGTTACTACTACACGTTTCATTACGCCATTCCACCATTAACTTGAAGTACCTGACGAGTAATATAACTTGCTCCATCAGACATTAAAAATGCAACAGCTGCTGCAACTTCATCAGCGCTACCCATGCGGTTCGCTGGGATCATTTTAGTCATTTCTGCAATTGGAAGGTCATCAGTCATACCCGTATCAATTAAACCAGGCGCGACACAATTTACGGTGATTTTACGTTTTGCTAATTCAACTGCCAACGCTTTTGATGCACCAATCACGCCCGCTTTTGATGCACTATAATTGACTTGCCCACGATTGCCTGCAACACCAGAGACTGATGACATAGCAACAATACGGCCACCTTTACGGGTGCGGACCATTGGCATAACCAGTGGATGAAGCACATTATAAAAACCATCTAGGTTAGTGTGGATAACACTGTCCCATTCAGCATCAGTCATTGCTGGAAAGGCCGTATCCGCAGTAATGCCTGCATTACAGACTACACCATAAAAAGCACCATGTTTCTCAACATAATCATCAAGTACCGCTTTTGCAGTCGCTCTATCGGCTACATCGAATTGCAGAATATCAACATTAACACCTAATGCGCTGATCTCAATTTTTACTTGCTCCGCTGCCTCTATGCCTGAACGACAATGTAAGCTAATATCAAAGCCATCTTTGGCCAGTTGCAAAGCCACCGCTTTACCAATACCTTTACTTGAACCTGTGACTAATACACGTCGTGACATTACAGTTGCTCCGCTAAAAATTGTTCTGGATTTTCAGGTTGAAAAACATTTATTTTGGCATCAACTAAAATGCTATTGCCTTCTCGAATCACACATTCAAACGCGCTTAAACCATTGGGTTCGCTATAAAGTTTTGTGACATCAATTGTAAGCTTACTGCCTAGTTTAAAACCATTACAATGTATTTTATATTTGCGACTACTCACTAAAAAGCCTATCTCGACTGTCGCACCACTATCTATTTGATTGGCATTAGCATATGCGGCAATCGATTGCGCCATATATTCAATACCAACATGACTTGGCACTGTTTGTGATTGTGGATTATAAAAATTACTGTCTGGGGTAATCGTTACCGAGCAACGACCACTCTCTTCGTCGTAGCTATCTAAGCTATCAATTAAAATCATCGGTGCGGTGTGCGGTAATACATCTTCAATTTGGTGAACGGTCATAACTATAATCCGATTAATACACTAACGTTATTGCCGCCAAACGCAAAAGAGTTTGACAAGCACGTGGTTATTTTAGTTGGGTGTTGAGTTCCTACTGCAACAAGGTTGATTGCGGGTAAACTCTCATCTTGTTGGCCATCCCATATATGAGGTGCATAATCAGAACCACCTATTAATAGCCAACATAGCCCAACTTCAGTTGCACCTGCTGCGCCTAATGTATGACCAATCATTCCTTTTGAAGAACTGCATGGCGTATCTTTACCAAACACTGTCGCTACAGCAATGGCTTCCATTTCATCATTTTTTGGTGTTGCTGTACCGTGTAAGTTGACATAATCAACATCACTCGCTTGATAAGATGCAGCATTAAGTGCAGCGGTCATCGCCGCCGCCGCGCCCTCCCCTTGTGGGTGCGGCGCTGACATATGATGCGCATCACTTGACTCACCTACACCTAATAATTTTACTCGCCCTTGCTTTTGTACGATGCACAACGCCGCAGCTTCACCTAAATTAATACCATCGCGGTTACGGCTCGATGGATTAGATACACCCGCAGAAGTTGATGCTAAAGCAGAAAAACCGTTGACGGTCATACCGCATAAGCTGTCAACACCACCAACAATAGCGGCATCCGCGAGGCCTGATGCAATCATTTCTTGAGCTGTCGCAAAGGCCTTTGCACTTGAAGAGCACGCCGTTGAAAGGGTTAACGCGATACCTTGCAATCCCAGTTCACTACAAATGAACTGTGCCAGGTTATCCATTTCCTGCTGCTGATAATGATATTCGCTTGGAAATTCTCCCTGCGCGTGACGAGCTTTCATTGCCTGCTCACCTTGAGCAATCCCTGAAGTACTCGTACCTACAATAACGGCAATACGCTGGGCGCCATATTGCTGTTTAAGCTCTGCAATTGGATCTGCGAGTTGCGCGATGGCAAGTGCTGCTAATTGGTTATTACGGGTTTGAAACTCGATCGCCCTATCATTCAATGTTGGTAACTCACCTTGCACGGCCCCAACAAAAATAGGGCCTTCGTTTAACAAAGTATCATTACTAACAATTCCTGACTGATTGCCAGCTAATAAGTTACGCTTGATACTTTGATTATCTCGCCCTAAGGCATTGATCATGGCGTAATGACTGATAAATAGCGGTTGCTGCATATTAATATTCTTCTAATCTTTCTATTTTTAAGCGGTACTTTTGCTCAAACTCAATTAACTGAGTCAGAGCACCAGTATACGTTATTTCACGAACCAAGATTTCATTGCGATAGAACCGGCGCGTTACTTGACCATCAACAGTGAGCTCAACGACTCTACAGTGCTCATTTATCGATTGTTCAAGTGAAGTTAATGGCCAAAATGCACTTTGCATATCGTAAATAATTTTTTTGCCATCAAGATCAATTTCTAAAGTATTGCTCGTTGTTAATTGCTGAGTATGCGTATCAAACTGTAACTGTGTAAGCGGCACTCCCTCAAAACTTAAAGCAGCAACACTGATCATTGGTTTAACAAACTCTGTAGATACCAACATCGACTGTTCAACTACGCCTGAGAACTCAAATTTCTCTAACCACCCGCCATTATTAAGTTCCGTAGGGACTGGCATTAGCTCAAACATTGCCGTATTTTGCACTGGTGTATACGCCATTTGACACGCACTTAATAACCATATTACTGAGGTTATAAGTACTATTTTCAAATGATTATTAACCTGTATTTTTAACACTCGCATTTAAATGACAGCAGTGTCTTGTGCTGCATTATCTGGCTCACATATTTGTTCTAAAATACGTAAACCCCGTGCAGTATTTTTAACGAATGGGTTTGTTTTATCCCATGCATAACCGGCTAAAATTGAGCAAATCATGGCTTTGACATCAGGTTGCCCATCCGCGAAAAAAATCACAGACTGTAAACTGGTGTCATACCACGAATTTACAAAATATTTAAATACCGTGATCCCTTCACGCAGCGGCACTTCATATTCATTTTGCCAATCAACGTCTTCGCCTTGTAATTGCTTTACGACTAATTCACTTGCTTGTACCGCAGAACGAAGTGCAATTGTTACACCAGATGAAAATACCGGGTCCAAAAACTCGCCAGCATTTCCTAGCAATGCAAACTTATCACCATGTAAATGCTTTACATTAGCGGAATAGCCACCAATAGTGCGCACTTGAGCAATAATTTCAGCATCGGCTAACAATGTTGATAAGTTATCGTCTTCATGAATGAAGTTAAGTAAAGTTTGCTCAAGGCTTTGATCTGGTTTTTCTATTTGCGCTGTTTCACCTACAACACCCACACTGACAGTACTATCACCAAATGGGATCAACCAATACCATATATCAGGGATCTCAGGGTGGACGGTGATCAATATTTTATTGCGGTCAAACTTAGGGCAATCAATGTTATCTTTAAAATGAGTAAAGATTGCTTTTCGTGGTGACAGTTCGCTTGGCTCTTCTAGATCAAGTAAACGAGGAAGCACACGGCCAAAACCACTGCCATCTAAAGTGAAGCGAGCGGTTATTTTGCTCTGCTGTTGTGTTTTTAAATCAACAACATCAAGACAAGTCCCACTATCATCTGCAGTAAAGTTCGTTACATTTTGCCCAAAACGAATGGTTGCGCCTTGCTTTATTGCTTCTTCTGCGAGCAAATTATCAAATTCAGCTCGCTTAACTTGATAAGTCGTGCCTGGGCCTTCACTAAATTTTTCTTCAAAATTAAAGTTAGTGTGGTGACCACTGCGATAAAAGGCAGCCCCATTTTTAAATTGAAAGCCAAGTTTATCTGCATTATCAAGTAACGCGTCAAGCATATTAGCTTGGCGTAAATAATCCATCGATTGAGGTAATAAGCTTTCACCAATAGAGAAACGAGGAAATTCATCTCGTTCAATTAAACACACACTCAAACCATGTTGCATTAATAAACATGCGGCAACTGTCCCCGATGGGCCAGCACCTATGATAGTTACATCAAAATCTGTCGATGTCATTAAATATTCCTTTTCGAAACAAGAGCAAGACGCGGAGAAATAGTAAACACTACCACCACGCCTATAAATACTGTAAAACCAAACTGACTAACAGCTGGCGTTGAACTAACGATTAAAATTGCAAAGACCAGCAGTGAACTCAGTGCTGATATTAGCGTGGTCAAAGTGATTTTTTCACAATGACCGTGCTCCGCATAAAATACACAATAATCTAAGCCTAAGGCGAGGATCAGTATCCCTGCTACATAATTAAACACACTTAAACTACCAAAAAACAAGGCACTCATAGCTAACGCAATTATCATTGCTATTACTGGTCGGCTTACCGCTGTAATAGCATTAATAACGCCATAGCGTAGCCAAAAAACCAACATTGCAGCAATCAGAGCTAATGCGTAAATAAGAATTAAATGATGCCTAAACTGCCCTATTTGCTTACCTACGGCTGATACTTTATCAACAAAAACAACCTCGCTGTAGTTATTTAATATACGGTCAATTTCTTTAGAGTCATTAATGCCTTTGAGCTTAATAATACTGTAAAATCGACCATTAATTTGTAACCATTGGTCATTAAATAAAGCTGCAACTTGGCTTTTTTGCCATGTCGTAAAATCCAATTGTTTATAATCACTCGGTGTACTACCAACGACTAGCCCAAGCACCGTATTGAGCTGCTCGAATAAGCCTGACTGCTGTGCATTTTTTACTAATTGCTGTGATTGTATTTGCGTAGCAATCGAAGGTAGCCACTGGCTAATACTCGCGTAAGCACTCAACACTCCTTGTTGTTGTAACTGAGTAAGTGGCTCTATCAATTGCTCAGAGCGTTGCAGTGTTTGTTCAGGTGTATCACCTGCAATTAAAATATAGGGGCTATCCCACTGCGCATTTAATATTGTTGTGATTTGCTGTTGCTGTGATATTAAATCAGCTGAGCTTTGATAAAACGTACGCGGATCGTCCACGTTTTCGACCAGACTTAGTCCCCCAAGTAGCAGGACTAATAAAGCGATTTGCCAACGCCCATTTACACGTTTTTTTACCAGAATCTTCTGCCAACGATTTAACCGTGTAATAAAGCCTGGGATAGCGGTTGGTTTTTTTACTATAAAACCGGCCAAACTCGGATAGACAAGTAATACCGTAAGTAATGCTCCCAATAAACCGGCCATAGTAAACACGGCAATTTGTTGAAATAAGCTCAATGGGGTAAAAACTAAAATTAAGTAACCTGCGGTCGTGGTAATAAAACCAAGTAATAACGAGCTGCGAATACTTAATAATGGGTTGCTGCGATTTAATTTGCTAAAGCGTAATTCACTTAAAGCATGAAAACTGTAATCCGCAGCAATACCAATTAAAGTGACCGCAAACACTAACGTTAATATATTCACTTCAGTGAAAAATAAGCGCAGTGCACTATAGCCGTATAACATACTGACTGAAATCACAAATAGCGTACACAAAACACTCAATGCGCTACGATAGATTGCTAAAATCAATAGCAAGGTTGCAATAATGGAAATGCCGCCAAACACCTTCATCTCAGTTTGAGCACTGTTACTGGCATTAGCAGTAAAAAAAGCAGCACCCGTCGCAAGATAGTGAACACCAGTTGTATGCTCTTTGTTTTGCTGCTTTAGTTCTGCAATTTTTGTCGCTATGTCATTTGCAATATTTAGATCTAAGCCCGTCCCCGCACTCACAAAATTAACTAGTACATAATAAATAGAAGCGCCAGCTTGGTTCGTCTGTTGGGCAATCAAATAGCCCTGATCATTTTTAAGTCCCGTCGTGGGCAAATTTTGTTGATTAAAAAAATCAGCTAAACTCAAACTTGGATCAATTTCAAGGGTCGAGGCAACCCAAGGGGATCCCATTTCATTTAGTAAACTAAATTGATACGTGAAGACATCATCGGCACTGCCACTGCTGAGCACATTTTTATAAGCATTACTTACAAACGCATGTTGATAAGGGATGTAGTCTTTTACTATCGAGTCGAGCTGGGGTAATGATCCAAATCTAAGATTGACAGTAATGCCATTAATTGTACGAAGTGATGCAGCTGCTTGCTCTGCATATTCAATTGCGTTATCACGCTTCTCATGAGCAACGAGTAACACGTGCTGACGTAAATGCTGTTGTTCAATTTGCTCACTGACCACGCGAATATCGTCACTTTGCTCAACGGTAAAAATCTGATTAATATCTGCAACAACAGAAAATGACTTAAACAAGCATAAATAGATTAAGCCCGCGATAAGAAGCAGTAACTGTATTAGCCAAAGTACTAACTTTGTACGAGAACTTATCGATTTAATGGGTGAGTTTGACGGCATTCATGTCACCTTCGGTAAGCTCCTTGCTTGTGATCTGCATGCTAATGTGAGTTTCATTTTTCTGCTGATCAGTGATCACAATACGTCGATGATTCTCATCCGCCGAACATAACTCTACCACTGCAAATAAAAGAGCCACATCATCAAGCTTAGGTATTAACTTATAGCACTGTTCAATCGCTGTTATTTTCCAATCATGTTCGTCAATTTCACCACTGAGTAATTTTGCAAGCAAACGATTGAGCTGTTTGTCTTTAGTAACTGTGTGATATGCTTTCTCAGTGTTTAAACGCCGATAAATACCACTGGGCAATAATAACATCTCACTGCTCACAGGGTCTATTGTGTGCCAATAAACATGTTGTTCATAAATAACAAATTCACCTTGTGATTTAATTGCTCGCTTCAAAAATGTAAAATGCTTCGCTTGACTAAATTGCCCCTTGCCCTGCTTTACTTCAAAGTTACTAAAGTCGTTAGCAAGTGTGTGTCCGCTCAGTAACAAAGCACACAACAAGAGGCATTGCGTAAGTTTACCCAACATAAGTAAGCACTTTATCAGTCAGGGCTGCAGGGGATTCAAATTGCAGCTCTTGGGTTTCTATATCAATTGCAACTTGGATTGTATACGCTTTATTGAGTATCTTATTCGTATCTAAACATTCTATGCGGTAATCTATTTTGATCCGCGTTTCAAATTCCATCAAATCGGCATGGATACGAATATGTGAGCCAAACTTAGCCGATGCAACATACTTTAACCGCATATCAACAATCGGCCACATATAGCCTGACTCTTCCATCGCAATGTAGTTGTAACCTATTTTATCGAGTAATACACAGCGTGCATCCTCAATATATTTTACATAGTTTCCGTGCCAAACAATGCGCATAGGATCAACATCATAAAACGGCACAACCATGTCTAGATAAGCACTGACTATTGCGTAGGATTTTTTCATAATTAACCTTTAGCTGTTGGATACAAAGCCCAGCGTTGCGTCTGAATATACTCAATCGTTTGACGAAGTAACTTATCAGTTGGACGATCTTCTTCTAGTAAATCACAAAAACTAGCTACATCATCAATCATTGTGGTGATCTCTGGATTAAGTGCTGCGGCATCTATTTCGTTATTTAAAATGCGAATGCGCACACCTTGTACGGCAGCCAGTAATGTTGCGGCTAATACTTGCTCTGTTAGTTGTAAAATACGTAAGCAATCACGCGCTGCAATTGTCCCCATACTTACTTTATCTTGATTGTGACACTCAGTAGAACGAGAAAATACACTCGCAGGCATTGTTAACTTAAGTGCTTCAGCAGTCCATGCAGAACAACCAATTTGTATTGCTTTAAAACCATGGTTGATAAAGCGGCGTTCGCTAGATGCTGCACTCAAATTAGACGGTAAACCGTGGTTCATTTTCACATCAACTAACGTTGCTATTTGACGATCCGCTAAATCAGCTAAGTTTGCTACGCAATTTTTCATTGAGTCCATTGCCATCGCAATGTGACCACCATAAAAATGACCGCCATGCAGCACATGCTCTCCAATACCATCGATGATAGGATTGTCATTGGCGCTATTTAGTTCATTTTCGATCATGCTGCGTAACCACGGCAGGCTATCTTCAAGCACGCCTATTACATGTGGTGCACAGCGAATTGAGTAACGATCTTGTAATCGATGCGAGTTACGTGGATGCTCAACATGGTTTAAATCATGTTGGATACGACTTGCAACATTTTGTTGACCTGGGTGAGGCTTAACACTAAATAAGATATCATCAAAATGATTACTGTTACCTTTGAGTGCAATGCTTGATAAGGCAGTAATACGCGTCATTAAGCGGCTAGCGTACTCACTGCGGTCATATGCTTGACATGCAAGTGCGGTCATAACAGCCGTACCATTCATGATTGCCAAGCCTTCTTTAGGACGCAGTGTAATTGCTTTTAAGCCTTCAGCAGCAAATGCCTCCAACGAATTAACAACTTGATCTTTATAGTAAGTATCACGCTCACCTATTAAGCTGCCTGCAACATATGACAGTGGTGTTAAATCGCCGCTTGCGCCTACAGAACCTTCTTGTGGGATCACAGGTATAATATCTCGGTTGATCATTTCAACCAGTAATTTTAGTAAATCCCAGCTAACACCTGAATACCCTTGCGATAATGACGCTAAACGCGCTGCTAAAATTAATTTACCCTGCTCAGGTGTAAAAAAGTCACCTAGCCCACAACCATGAAAGCGTGTTAAATGCATTGGTAATTCATGCACTAACGACAATGGGATCTCCACTGTGCAAGAGTCACCATAACCGGTAGTTACACCATAAATATGGCCTTCTTCAGCAAGTAATTTGTCTAAAAAGGCCACTGCAGAATCAATTTTTTCTGCAAAATGACTATCACCTGAAAGCGCCACGGCACGATCACCTTTAACAACACTAATAATATCTTCAATTGTTAAACGGCCTGCGCCAAATAATAGGTTGTTTGATTTATTATTTTCCATTTACTTCATTCTCCAGATATTTAGCTAGGCTTTGAATCTTTGTCGGTGGCTTTTTGCCAAAAATTAAAAAAATTGTACCATTGATACGGTGCTTTTTTACAATAAAACTCTAAACGCTGTGCGAACTTAGTCGCCATCGATTGAAAGTAGGCTTGACGCTCTTTACGTTTAACTTTAATGGGGTCAGCAAACTTCTCTATATACGTTTTATAGCGCCCTTGTTCGTTAATACAAAACATTAAGAACACTGGGCATTCCATGATATTTGCTAATGCAAAAGGACCCACCGCAAACGGGGCTTCTTCACCTAAAAATGGAGCATGATGCACACTGTTAGGATTATTAACTGAAGTACGGTCTGCAAAAATAATAACCGCTTCACCGTCATCTAATTTTTGCTTTAACTTAATTGTATCATCTGGACCAAAGTTATTGATATGAATAAAATTAATTGCTGCATCTTGGTTTACTTTTTTCAAAAAATTGTTGAATGATGGAGTATGCTCGTTATATGTAATCACATTGAGTGGACGTTTATTATCCCCCATACTGAAAATAGCACGGCAAATTTCCATATTCCCTAAGTGCGCACTAAAAATCACGGCACCTTTAGCGTCAAGTAATTGCTGATAACCTTCTGGTGTGGCTATTTCCAAGTCTTTAATGTTCACTTTGCCAAGCCATGCATCAAACTTATCTAAAATTGCCATTCCAAATGAAAAATACAGTTTAAAGCCTTGCTTAAAGCGTGCCCAGCCAGTGCGTTTATTTTCACCCATACTGGTATTGAGATTATCAAGATAATGCCAAATGGCTTGGCGTGATAAACGCCCTGTGACATAGAAATAAAACATAACGGGTGTTAAAACAATTTTAAACAGCCATTTACCAAATACTTTATAAATAAATACCAGTACTTCAATACCAAACATTGAACCACGCTCTTTAAGCTGTGACCAATGAAATGGTTTTTCCGTTTTGTTCTGTGGTATTTTTGTTTGCTCAGACACGCATAATCCCTATTTAAATTTATTTGCTATTAATCGCGGTAAACGCCATAGCATGCCACATACCAAGCGCGTGTGCATTTTTGAAATCAACACGTTATCGTCCCACACATTAAAATGAGATACGCCATTTTCAGGGTAATGAACCTTGGTTTTAATAAATTCAACCGGTGTGCCTTGCCAAAACAGTTTGACCATCACCTCTATGTCAAAATCCATTTTATACCCCAGCTTAGTGCTACTGATAAGCTGACTATAGGCAGCGAGTGGGTAAATACGAAAACCACACATAGTATCTTTGAGCGCAAAAGATAAAGTTTCTATATAAACCCAAAAGTGAGTAATAAAACGTCCATAGTAGCGCCCTTTTGAAATAGACTCATCGTATATAGGCTGCCCACTTACCAATGCATTTGGCTGAAATTTCGAGCGAACAATGAGCTGTTCAACATCATTTAAGTCATGCTGGCCATCGGCATCAACTTGGATTGCGTGGCTCCAACCAGCTTCATACGCATGCGCTAAGCCGGTTTGCACTGCAGCCCCTTTACCGCCATTTTCGGTGCGGCGTACTAAAGTTACTAACGCAAACTGGGCATCAATTTGATCAAGAATTCGCTGGGTTTTTTCATTGCTTCCATCATCAACCAAGATAATCGGCAACTTAAAATTAGCTAAAGCAATGATCGTATCGAGGATCACTAAATCGTGATTGTAATTAGGGATCACAAATCCATATTGGCTTGGCATTATCAGTTACTCTTATTCATCAGCAAGGACAACTTTACCAGATGCATGTTGGCCATGCTCTGAGCTGTAACTGAAGCTATATTTAGTGTCTTTAATTTTTTTAAGTAGTAAATCTACTTGATAATTAGGCTGCACAATAATTTGAAATTTCAACGCATCAACCGAGATCACTTTTTGGGGATCTACATTTAAATATTTGTTTAAGTAATGCATTACCCAGTCAAGTTGTGCAACACCTGGCAAAATAGCAGCTTGAGTAAAGTGACCTTGAAAATAATATAAATTTTCAGGAATTAATAAACGCAATTGCACATGCTCAGGGCTTTGCTCTATTACGTCACAAATCGGTTTATATACAAAATCAGTCAAACAACTTCTCCAATTGCGTTTTCTCAAGTTTGCCTTGTGTGTTGTAAGGCAAAACTGATAAATAGCGAAACTTGCGCGGGATCACTAGTGGCTCAAAAAAGGCCTTTAAATGATTTTTTAAAGCCTGCGAAAATTTAAACTTACCTTGCTCTGCTAATGCAATTTCACCTTGTTCGGTTAACACTAACACCGCACCAATTTCACTACGTTTTTGTTGTTGGGTATTTTCAAGCAGCAATATATAGCATTCATCAACCCACTGATATTCATTAATGCGTTGCGTGATCTCATCTAAAGAACAGCGTTTTTCTTCAATTTTGACAATTCGGTCAGCGCGGCCTAATAAATTAAAGTGGCCACTATCAAGTAACTCCACTCGATCATCCGTTTTGTACCACTGTCCGCCATCCACATAAGGTGATGAAATAATTAACTGCTGTAAATCATCACGCTTTATTTTTATTGGGCTAAATGCTTGCCATATTGATGATAAACTTTGTTGCCGCCAAGCAATACCTCCTGTTTCGGTACTGCCGAGCACTTCAATAGGCGCATGCGTTAATTGTTCTTGTAACAGTTGCGCAGCAACACTTTGCAAAGGCCCACCTGATGAAAAGCAACTACGCAATTTCTCTTTTACGGGTATAAGCACATTGTCTTGTACTAAACGATGATAATAAGCGGGGCTGCTAATTAAAGTAAAATCCTGTACATCTGCGCTTTTACCATTAAGTTCAATAAAGTGAAGCAAGTGCTCAGGGTATTCAAAGCTTTTTAAACAAACATCTCGGCCTGAATATAACGGCCAAAGTAATTTAAATAATAAGCCATATATATGTTGGTGTGATACCGTTGCTACAATCACAGTATCTTTAAGTGTTTCGCCAAACTGGGCTTGCAGTACATCCACTTCTTGTATCAACTGCTTGAAGGTCTTATCTATCGCTTTTGGCTTACCTGATGATCCTGAAGTAAAGAAACGAATTACAGTGTCTTCATTAATTTCAATATCAGCAATATGCTTACTCTTTATTTCTCCAGAAAATGTTACTTTAGCAGGTGCTAAACGTGTATCTCCTGTAAATTCATCAGCATGGTTAAGGCATTGTGTAAGCTGTTCTGGCTGGCCATTTTGCGGTAAAACAATCGACTTATCTGCCACCAACAATGCAAAAAATAGTACACTAAATTGATAACTATCAGCATCAAACAACAGCCAGGTTTGTGCCGATTGCGCAGAAAACTGTTCAGCGTGTGCAATTACCTGTTGCTGCCACATCGCGAAATCATGATTCTCACCATAAAAATAGGAGTTATTAGTCGGCCATTTCATTTGCTTTATTTTTTGCCTTTTGCCATTTTCTTATTATTAATTCTATTGCCATGACTAACCCCATTAACAGGTACGAGATCAAACCATTGTAGGTTAACCATACTTTCGGATCTGGGTGAAACACCGTTGCGGTAGCGATCACACCGTTAATGATAAAAAAGCCACACCACACTTTCGTCACTGCACGCGTATACTTCTTGCCATGTGCATCAAGGGTTTCGAATTTTCCTGCAATAATTTCTACAACGCTTGGTGGCTTATAAAGTGAATAAGCAAATACAGCTAAAAAGCAGCTATTGATCACCACGGGATAAAACTTAAGTGCTAATTCTGAATTGGCAAACGTGGCAAATAATAATAATCCAAGCCCACTAATTGTCATTACATGAAAATGCGGGATTGTTGCTTTGCTATCCTTTACTAACCAGTGTCGCAGCAGTAATACCACTGCAAACACCCCGCCAACCAATGCAGGCTCACTAAATTGCAGACCAAAATACACCACTAAGGGGTATAATAACAGCAACCCAGCCAGTAGCGCTTTTTTCATTAAGCGTCTGCTATCATTAACTTTTCTACAGCATCAATCACATCTTGCACAGTACGCACTTGTTTAAAATCGTTAGGTTCGATTTTTTTACCTGTTTGCTCACGTAGTTTTACTACTAAATCAACGGCATCAATACTATCAAGATCTAAATCTTCATATAAGTTTGCGGTGCGGGTAATGTCTTCTGCGTCAATTTCAAAATATTCTTGCAGAATTTCGCTTAACATTGCGAAAATTTTATCACCGTTATTCATGTTTTCATTACTCATAGTTACTTCCAAACAATACAGTTTTAGAACTGCAATAAATTATGCCCGTGTTGAGGCAATAAAATCACACAAGGTTTTAACCGAGTAAAAATGTTTTTTACTATCATCGGTATTGCCATCGATTTTCACATCGTATGCTTTTTTAATAGCTACACCTAATTCCAATGCATCAATTGAATCTAGTCCTAAGCCATCAACAAATAATGCTTCTTCGTCGTTAATATCTGTTGCTTCAATATCTTCAAGATCTAACGTTTCGATGATAAGTTGTTTTACTTCAGTGCTTAAATCACTCATGTTTTGATTTTTCCTCGTTAAAATAAGCTTGTAAATCACGCGTTAACTGCCTGACGCTATTAGATAATTGTTCGCCGTGTAAATAAGGTTCAATTAAATAAGGGGGCAGTACACGCATTTTGAAAGTAAAACGGCGATCAGTAACCTGATACCATTTTTGACCTTTCGTTAATGTGACTGGACTGACATCTATCAGTACTGGCAACATATCTACTTCAGTACGAAGCGCGATATTGGCTGCGCCACGTTTAAATTTCCACGTATTTCCAGGGGTACTTCTCGTCCCTTCAGGGAATACAATAAGATTGTTACCGCGAGCAAAACTTTGTTGGCATTGCCCTAAAAAATAATCAGGATCTGCATCATTATTTATATAACCGGTGGCTTTAACAACGCCTTTGAGAAAAGGGTTTTTCCATAAATCAGCTTTAACCACGCAATCAGCATGACGTACAATAGAAATGAGCACAACCACATCAATTAAGGATGGGTGATTAGCAATAATCAACTGTCCTTTCGCGTGTTTTATTTCATCAAGCTTATCGATGTCTAATCGTAGTATGCCGACTAAGCGCATATAACCTACAAAAAACTTAAATGAGTAATGTACCGCAGTGCGTGCGGCTTGATTACGCTGATTGATATCACGATAAATTAACCGTTGGATTGAAAACACCAAAATAGACAGCACCAAACCACCGCCACTAAATAAGGCAAACGCACTGCCTGTGGCAAATACGCGATATATTTTTATCAATTTTGCTTTCATGAACGCGTTAACTGCCACTTATAACGTTTAGAACAAGTAGAAAGTTGTTGCTGTTGTGAGAAGTAAAACTTTAAAAAATCCAGCGCCTGTAGTTGTAGGTTTTCGGCTGATTGCACATTATCATGGCCAACACATTCAATACTATAATTATCGACACTATCGCTAGCTTCAATTAATAAGCCGACGGCAATATTATCAGCGTGTTGCTGTACGTAATTCTGATAATGCTCAGGGACGGCTTGATCACTGTATACGTATAAAATACGTTTATATTTACGGGTATGTAGTTTAGCAACTGCATCTACTAAGCCCATAAAAAAGCTATCTTCACCCGCAGATACAGCGCTTAACGGGGCTTTATTACCTGTGTAAATACTAAACAAACCACCCACAGCATTATGGACTGATAGGCCAAAGTGCGTTGGCGAAAGTGCTTCTTTACTCGCGACATCTGCTATTAATTTACTTGTTTTATGTAAGTCACCATGACGAGACGAAAAAACACTGGGAATTTCATGTTGATACGTATCACTTGCAGTTAAAGCGCAGTGTAATGTCAGTTTGGCAAACGCACTTAAGCGTCGACGCTGCATTGCAGGTATCTGTTTTAATTCAGGAAGAGTTAACGTTTGCGCCTCTATACTGACGTTGTTTGCAAAAGCCTGCCAATCTTCAAGGCAAGTTTTACCATCGCCCCAAGCGATACATTTTTTTATGGCAAATTTCAACGTAACAGTCCTTATTACAAAGGTGGTGACAAAAAGAGGCTAAATTCTACAGTTGTGCTACCGCTGATTCAAGGAAAACCCGCAGAAACGTTCGCGTTAGCTGGAAAAACCATCATTTTCTATGATTTTAACCCAACATTGGCGTACTTTCTCGTCTTCTTGCCACACGACGACTACACCGTGATCGATTAAGTTTGAACCCATATCAGCTTCAGCTAATACCTGGTTTTTGACCATCGCCTGCTCACTGCTGCCTAAAAATATATTGGGGCCATCTATCCCAAATGTATTTGCAAGGTAATAATTAGCTGCATTACCCACACTTGCAACAAAGCTTAATGGTTTTATAGCGTGCGCGTTGTGCATATCTCGTAGCATTGACTGCATTAGTTCGCTTGAAAAATAATCAGCGCAACTATATAAACCACAACGTTTACTGAGCTGGATGTCACCTTTAGCTCGATAAACAGCAAGTAAAGCAATTAATGTAAACGCATCCATTCTACGTACAACTAAACCGGTTTCTTGCTTTACTTGTTGTCGTAAGCTTTTTATATCTAAACTCTTTTCAAAGCTAATATGACTCGTTGCTAATTCTTTCATTCGTTAACCCTTGTAACGCTGTAATACTAACGCAGCATTATTACCGCCAAAACCAAAGTAATTAAACAAAACAGTATCCACGTTATTAAAGTGTGCGCCATGATAAAACGGCCACATTAGCTCATCTTCACTATGCGTATAACTTGGTGGCGTATAACTTCCTAGCTCTAAACATTTAACAAATAGCGCAATTTCTATCGCGCCGCATGCGCCAAGGGTATGGCCTGTATAAGGTTTAAACGCAATGATAGGCGGTAATTGTTTTGCTGATATTTGGTCAGTAGTTAATGAATCACGAATAAATAGCGATGAGAGTGCATTACACTCTGCTTCATCATTCCCAAGCGTCGCTGTGCCATGCACTTTAATTAAATCAATATCGTCACATGTAATATTTGTTTGCGTTAAGCACTCATTTATCACATGCGCTATATGGCTACCATCTTCTTTAGTCATGGTTAGGCTGTATGTATCACACGATGATGCACCACCAAGAACTCGCAAATTACATTGTTCAGTGGGTGTTGAGGATAAGTATAACGCACCAAGGCCTTCACCTAAAATGAGCCCGGAACGCCCTTTTGCAAATGCAGCTAATCCTGTCGCGCTGATCAAATCTAACGATTTAAATCCTTCAACCGTAAGCGGATTGTAAAACTCGCAACCAATAACCAGTGCGTGCTCAATTTTTCCTTGTGCTATTAACCGTGTGGCATATAAACAAGCATTAGCACTGGCAGTACATGCTGTACTGAAAGTAAACTCAAGCTCGTTCAAACCATAACGCTTGACCAGCTCTTGGCTTATTTTATCAGTTTTTGATAACCATAATGTATCTTCAGCTCCGAGCTCAACGGCACTAATATCAAGAGATGTTGATCCCAAAAATAGACTGGTTTTTGCAAGTTCGTCAGCTGACAACTGTAATTTCTTAAAAAGTGGTAAAAGCAAGGTGTCAAAATGCGCCAAAATACCAAAGAAATCATTACAGCTAATTTCATCACGGAATGATTTAAATCCAACACGCGTACCTTCTTGCGTGGTTATTTGGCTACTTTTTTCACAGCCTAATGACGCCGATAGCACGTCGCTGGCATTTAAATACACATCCCGTAAAGTCATTACTTTTCACGCTCACGAACAATAAAATCGGCTATAGTATCAATAGATTGTAAATGCTTTCGCGTTTCTTTTGAGCCTTCAACTTTAATTCCAAAATGCTGTTTAAGCACAAGCGATAGTTGCAGAGCATCAAGTGAATCTAAATTGATACGTGATTGACTACCAAACAATGGCTCTGAGTCAATAATATCTGCGGGTTCAAAATCATCTTCCTTATCGCACTCAGTAATGATTAACTGTTTCAATTGTAGTTTTAGCTCTGCTAATTCCATGTCAAATTCCTCATTTTTTTATTAAATGTCCATAATGCGGCAGTAAAGCATAACAATGAAAAACCCCAAAGTGATGCACTATATTGCCAAAAAGTGTGATCAATCGATTCACTCATAAGCTGTCGTAATAATTGCGCTGACCAGTACATAGGCGAGCCATTAGCAAGTGCGGCTAAATTATCTGGCATAATTTCCAGCGGTACCATAAAACCACTCAATGCGGCTAAAATAATATTTACCCCTCCGCCTACAACAATTGCTTGCTCGTAACTCGATACCAAACTTGCCAATAGCAAGGCAAATGCGATGGCCGTACAACTGACGGTTATAAAGGTCAGTATGCTATAAAGCAGCCCATGCAAAGATAAAAGTGGTAAATCTAAACAATACGGGATCACAATACAGCCAATCAGCGCAAGTAACCCTCCTTGTACTATACTCACCAACACATATGCACACGCCTTATTATAAAAGTAACGAGCCATACTAATAGGGTAAGTTTTTAATCTAACTAAAGTCCCATTATTGCGTTCATTAATAAACGTCAATGAAATGGGCAGCACAATGAAGTAGATACCAAATACCCACCATGCGGGCACACTATTTAATGCGGGGTTATCGAGTGCCTTGATAGATTGTTGCGCTAATAAATAGCTGACATCTGAAGCAGTTATAATCTGACTTATTTGCTCATTGAGGGGCAAATCGACATCTAAATCACCAGTATCTAACATATACAGATACAATTTTAATTGCGCTAAGCTGGCTTTTACTTTTTCAGTCATCAGCATGCGAGTTTGTGGCGCGAGCTCATCACTAATTTCCAGCGTTAGTTGGCTCGTGCCTTGTCTCATTAAAATTAACTGATCAAATTTAGGAGCAATCGTCAGTGTGCTTTGTTTAGTTTGAGTAATAGGTGAACTTGGCACTATAAAACCCTGTGCTTTTAATAGTTCAATTAAAACATTGCTATGTTTGCTGTAGGCTTTTCCAATGACACTTAACGATAAATTAGATTGCATATTCTGTTGTGATTGACTACTTGCCATCGTCATTATCACCATAAATAAAATCGGCATCAGTAACAACACGGCTAAACTATGCAGATCATTTGCAATTAAGCGTGCTTCTTTTTTTACTGTATGGATTAGCATAATGGCTCCGCAAATAGGTCGCGATAAAGCTGCTCAATATGATTGTCTGAAAACGACAATGCTTTAATATCATCACTTAATTGGCCGAGTGCACTAAACGCAGCGCCGAGTTGTTCACTATTATTAATAACCAACTGATAGTGATTACCTTCAAGCGTCACTAGCTGCTGACTAAAAAGCGTGCTTTGAGTGTTTAATAACGGCTTAAATGTAGAAAAACTCAAAGAGAGCTTCTCGCTATTTAATGCTTCACAGGCAACAACTTTTCCACCGCGTAAAAATACCACGTCATCGCATAACTGAGCCACCTCATGCAATAAGTGGGATGTATACACTAACGTTTTCCCTTGGCGTTTTAAATCGAGTAAAAGCGTAATTATTGCATCTCGAGATAATGGGTCTATCCCTACGGTAGGTTCATCTAAAAAGATAATATCAGGCTGTTTACTCAAAGCTATGGCAATATTTAAACGACGTTTATATCCCCCCGATAACGTACCTGCGGTTTTATTAACAACCTCTTCAAGGTTACATAATTTAATAGCTGCTGCAATCTGTTCGGCATGTAAGTGGCGGTTTTTTTCGCTAATAGAAACAAAGAAAGCTAAATTATCATACACACTTAACTCATGATAAAACGCAAAATCTTGCGGCACTAAAGCTACTTTTTGTGCAATTGCTTGAGTCAAACCGTACTGTTTATAAAATGGGTAGTTTATAGCACCTGTTTGCGCCATTAATAAACCCGTCATTAAAGAAATTAAAGTCGATTTACCTGCACCATTTGGCCCTAAAATAGCAGTACAACTGCCTTTAATTAAACTAAGCGACACGTTATCGATACTCAAAGGAGCATTTTGCTTATAACCAAAGCTAACGTTTTCTAACGTCAACATAACCGGTTTTACATGCGCCATAACTTTACCTGCTCCATTGTCACATCCTTGTTATTATTTTTGACCACTTTAAACATCGTTATCATTTATTATAAACTTTGTGCCAGCGAGAACGCTTCGCCTATTGCCCGTTGTAAATCCAATTTTTCAGCTTTTAATGCACCACCAATAAAGCTAACTGGAATCAATAACTGGCTAAGCTGTTGTTGATATTCAGGGAGTACAGATTGCTGACCACTGCAATTAACAATATGGTCAACGTCCAATAGTCGCTCACGTTTACGCACACTTAAGTGTAGCCCTTGAGCATTTATCTTTTGATAATTCACCGCAGCAAGCATTTTTACACCTTGTTGCTTTAAATGCTCACGATGGATCCACCCTGTGGTTTTACCTAAATCAGCACCGTGTTTGCGTAGCTTACGCTGCAGTAAGTAAACCTCATTAGCCGCTGTAGATTTGCCTGCTTTATCTTTTATCCCGCCTGGGTAAGTAACGCTAAGATCGATCCCCCACTGATGAGTAAATTGATCAGCATCCGTCGCATCACTTTCATGAAGAGGTAACAGCTCCGTGTTTGTAACCATATGATTTGCAGTTATAAATGTCGCTACATCAAATCCAATGCCACCGGCACCAATAATGGCGACTTTTGAGCCCAGTTTGACTTCACCATTAAGTACTTGCTGATAACCTACAACGTTTGACTGTTCAATTCCCTCAATATTCGGCGTAGCTCCTTTAACACCAGTGGCAATCACACAGTGGTCAAATTCAGATAAAGTTGCTATATCGGCACTGTTTTGCAAATGAATTACAACATTGAGATTTGCTAAGCGACTTTTAAAATAACGCAGGGTTTCTTTAAACTCTTCTTTGCCTGGTACATTCGCTGCTAATAATAGCTGCCCGCCCAATTGGGCGGTTTGTTCAAATAATGTAACCTGATGTCCTCGCTCCGCACTATATATAGCACAAGCCATACCAGCAGCTCCGCCACCAACGATAGCTATATTTTTTATCATCTTGGCTGGTTTTATAGGCATTAATGTTTCATTGCAAGCCCGTGGATTCACAATACAAGAAGCAGGCAAGTTAACAAAAATATTATCTAAACAAGCCTGATTACATGCTATGCATGTATTTATTTGTTCGCTTTGCCCTGCAAAGGCTTTAGCCACAAATTGACTATCCGCTAAAAATGGCCGCGCCATCGAGATAAAGTCAGCGTGTTCATCCACTAACAATTGTTCTGCAACTTCAGGTGTGTTAATTCTATTACTCGTAATAACAGGCACTGACACCGCAGCTTTTAGGCGTTGGCTTAATGATGAAAATAGCGCTCTTGGTACACTGGTTGCAATTGTAGGAATACGTGACTCGTGCCAACCGATACCCGAATTAAGCATATCAACACCTGCACTTTCTAATGCGTGTGCTAATTGCAGCACTTCGTTAAACGTACTGCCATCGGCCACTAAATCAAGTAATGATAAACGAAAGATTAGAATAAAATCATCACCAAGCGCAGCACGAACGCGCGCGACTATGCAAACAGCAAAACGAATACGGTTTTCATAACACCCACCCCATTGATCATCACGATGGTTAGTCGCTTTGACTATGAACTGATTGATTAAATATCCTTCCGATCCCATAATTTCAACACCATCATACCCTGCTTGTTTTGCAAGCTTGGCGCACAGTACAAAATCATCAATTTGTTTTTCAATTTGTTCATGTGTTAATTCTGCAGGTGTATAAGGGCTAATAGGCGCTTGGATAGCTGAAGGCGCAACTTGTTTAGGATGATAACCATAGCGTCCTGCATGCAATATTTGCATGCAAATTTTAGTACCGTGGGACTTAACAGCCTCGGTAATAAGCTGATGATGTGCAACCGCAGTTGATGAATCTAAGACACTGCGATTTGGTGCTAAAATACCTTCTGGATTTGGTGAAATTCCACCAGTGATAATTAGTCCAACTTGCCCGTGTGCTCGCTCGCCATAAAAAGCGGCTAAACGCTCAAATCCCTGAGGAAGCTCTTCTAGATTAGTATGCATAGAACCCATCACTACACGATTTTTCAGTGTAGTGGAACCTAATTTGAAAGGCGTAAATAAATGGCTATATAACATGAAAACAACACAATTGTGGTACAAAACCGCGCTAGAGTAACAAGCTTTAATTATGACTGCAAAATTTACTGTTATATTTTAACATTCGCAGCAAAATCAGCATACTTTATATCCATAAATGAAAAATAGGCCTTGTTGTCCCCTTCTTCGGCGATTATCATTATAGCCACGCAGATGACATCTAATCTGCATTTTCTTCTTTTAAACAAGGAATGATTATGTTTTCATTAAAGTCGTTATTAATAGGATTAAGTTTAGTTACATTATCAAGTTCTGCCTTTGCTTTAACTTCCACTGAGCAACGTGATTACGATCGCCTAATATCAGGTGATTTAAGCCAGCTGACAATGGCAGCACAATCTATAGTTGCAAACAATATTTCAAATACGCAAGTGCTTGATGTACTTGCAGAGTTTGTTGCACAAAATTACCTTAGCGCACCTGATTATCAGCTAGACTCAATAGCATGGGCATGTAGAGCGCTTGGGGAGTCTAATAGTGCCCGATACCGTGATTTACTTTATCGTGTAATTAAAAGTGACGCTCATAAGAAGGTACGTAAACACGCTAAAAAGTCGTATAAACGTCTCCCAAAAAGTCATGTTGAACAATACACCATCGGCAGTATTAATTTAGAGCAACTCCAAGCCCTTCCAAAAAAAGCGACACAATCCCGAAGTATTGAAGAACAAGCTTTACTAGACATTTCTCATGGTAATGTTCTTGAAATAAAACGTTTAGCTCAAGATTACGCAATAAGAAGTGATGCATCACAACAGGTAACCGATACTTTAGCTGAGTATTTTGCGCAAAATTACCAGCAAGCTCGTAAACAACAATACGATACATTAGCGTGGGTATGTAAAGGATTAGCAAGAAACACAGATGGTCGCTATAAAAGACTAATTGAAGACGCTGCGCAAAATAGCTCAGTACGTGCATTACGCAAACATTGCCCAGCACATATCAAAGGAAAAGGCCCCTATTACCTAGTAGGCACACTTAATTTAGAAGAAATAGCAAAGCAATTTAACTAACCTTACCTCAGGTTAAATAATACCAAACATAAAAGACGCCGCGAATTAGCGGCGTCTTTTATTATTAACTTTTACCTTAATCGCTTCATCTTGTGTCAATTGGAGTACACAATCTTCAGGTTCTGGTTGGCCCATCATTAAACTTGGATTATTTGAAAAGCCTACAGGCTCACGCGGAACCGAGTTTGCAGCAAGATCTAGTTCCCCATTAGCATTTAAATCTTGAAAAAAACGAACGCAATACTTTCCCACGGGTAAATCTTCAACCGTAACATCGTGTACAGCCGCGGACACTGGTAGTTGCTGTGTTGTGATCACCGCCAACGTATCCCAAGAACCCTCGCTATCATTACAATCAAGAACTTGATAATGAAGGTTACCTTCTTGCTGTTTGAATTTAGCGAATGAAATAGCCAGCGAGATACGGTCTGAATTAGCTAAAAGCTGACCAGAAAACAGCATAGGCATCATTAAAATAACCATTATTTTCATCATGTAAACATCCATTTATATGGTTTGATTTTTGATAGTTATGTATAATAGCGAACTTTTAGGACGTTAGGAAAGGTAAAAGGATGCGCAAGGTCCTCGTTATTCATTATTCACAAACGGGTCAACTGACTAATATTACAGAATCAATTGTCACTCCTTTACGTGCCAATGAAGCTATAACTGTTGATTATTTGAATTTAAAACCAAGTACCCCATTCCCATTCCCATGGCCTTTTTTGACATTTTTTCATATATTTCCTGAATGCGTAAAAATGACTCCCCAGCCTATGGAAGTCGTTGAGCCTGCACATGATGACTATGATTTAATTATTTTAACTTACCAAGTCTGGTTTTTATCTCCATCATTACCTATTTCATCATTTATGCAGTCAGAGCAAGCACAACGACTACTTAACAATAAACCTGTCATTACCGTCATTGGCTGTCGTGGTATGTGGTTAAGTGCACAAGAAAAAATGAAGCAGCTACTAAAAAATGTAAATGCCAATTTAATCGATAATGTCGTGCTTAGCGATGAATGTGGAACTGGTTTTAGCTTCTTAGCAACGCCTCTTTGGATGTTCTCCGGCAAGAAAAAGTCAGTTTCGTGGGTACCTGCAGCAGGGGTAGCGGAGCATGAAATTAAAGCTGCCAGTCGTTTTGGTGTTGCGATAGAAAATGCATTACACGCACTGCAAGATAAACAATACTTACAACAACCTGTATTAAAAGGCCTTGGCGCCGTTAAAGTAAATGAAAAGTTTATTGCAAGTGAGCGTGTTGGCCAACACAGCTTTCGCATTTGGAGTAAAATCCTCAGTACGCTTGGCCCAATGCACTCAACGCGGCGCAGTTGTGGGCTATTGATCTATGTGTTATTTTTGCTGACCTTAATTATTACTGTAGTACCAATTACTGCAATAATAAAAAAATTAATCACCCCCTTAACTAGAAAAAGAATTGCCAAGCAAAAAGCCTATTTTGCCGAGCCATCAGGAGAGTAGTTGTACGTTATGGAAAATGCTGTATACATAAACAACTTGCATGCTGTATTGCCTAATGAAGCTGTTAGTAATAAAGAAATGGAAGTTGTATTAGGTGAAGTTGGAGGGCAGCGCTCACGCGCTAAACCAGTCATTTTACGTAGTAATCAAATTAAAAACCGCTACTACGCCATCGACCCTCAAACAGGCGAGTATAATTATACCAATGCCTCTTTAGCTGCAGACGCAGTACGTGGTTTATTTTCAATTGATGGTACCCGACTAGAGCAACTGGACTGTTTAGTTGCAAGTACCTCGATGGCCGATCAAATCATGCCTAATCACGGTGTTATGGTCCATGGTGAACTTAAAAACCCAAGCCTTGAGGTTGTCTCAACTGCGGGGATTTGTTTGTGTGGTATGACTGCACTTAAATACGCCTACCTAAATGTTAAAGCAGGCGAAAGCCAACACAGCGCCGTTGTTGCAAGTGAATTAGCATCAAATGTAATGCATTCCCGAAATTTTAGTGCTGAGAGTGATTACAAAGTAGACATGCTGGATCAAAAACCTGAAATTGCTTTTGAAAAAGACTTTCTACGTTGGATGCTTTCTGATGGTGCAGGTGCTGCATTATTAAGTAACCAAGCAAATCCTACCGGTTTATCTTTGCGCATCGATTGGATTGATATTATCTCCTATGCAGATCAGCTAGAAGCGTGTATGTACGCTGGCGCTGAAAAAATCGATGGGCAACTTAAAAGCTGGACCCGTTATGACTCTAAAGAACGAGAACAGCAGTCAATTTTATCAGTCAAACAAGATGTAAAACTACTTAACGAAAACATTGTAAAATACACTGTTGAAGATGCCCTAAGTAAAATAGCTAAAAAACGTGCACTTACGGCCACTGATTACGACTTTTTCTTACCGCACTATTCTTCAGGTTACTTTCGTGAGCGTTTATTTGATGGCCTAAGTAACATCGACTTTCAAATTCCATTTGAAAAATGGTTTACGAATTTAACTGAAAAGGGTAATACGGGCTCTGCGTCAATTTTCATTATGCTGGACGAGTTATTTAAGTCAGGGCGATTGACTGACGGTCAAAAATTACTGTGTTACGTGCCAGAAAGTGGGCGTTTTTCAAGTGCATTTATGCAATTAACCGTAGTTAGTCGATAGTTAAGAGCACTTTATGAAAAAAGATGACGTACCTCAAGATAATAGTAAAAGCTACCAAGGCCAAAACAAGTTACTTTACGCTGTAGATGATAGCGGTCATTATCAAGGGGTTAAATCATCTGGTTGGGAAATCGAAAGTTTTGCAACCCAGTTAGCTGTTGATGATTTAAATGAACAAACCGCGCAAGCTCTTGAGCAAGCATTGCGCGGTGAAATTTCACCACTGGCATATCATATGCTAGCAAGGCGCTTTGATATTGCGACCCTTGCTGGCGCCAGTGGTTTTTTCCAATGGCAAATCAAACGCCATTTACGCCCCGCAATTTTTGCCAAATTGTCTGATAAAAACATAAACCGCTATTGCGATACGCTAAAAATTAGCCGTGACGCCTTACTTTCATTGCCTTCACAATAACGAACTCTTCATGCCTGACATTATTTTACCGATTAACCACCAGCAATCATCACATTGTGAAACTGGTGTTGTAGCCACTCTTTTACAAAGTAAAGGCATTGATATGAGCGAGCCAATGGCTTTTGGCCTCGCTTCGGCCCTCACTTTTGCTTATTTACCTTTTGTAAAAATAAGTGGTATGCCGCTTATTGCTTATCGCATGCCACCAAAAACAATCATAAAAAAGGTATGTAAAAAACTAAATATTGATCTTGAAACACGAAAATTTTCAAACCCAGATGTAGGAATGCAAGCACTCGATGACGAACTTGCCAAAGGTAACTTAGTTGGCCTGCAGAGTTCTGTTTATTGGTTGCCCTATTTCCCTGAAGATATGCGTTTTCATTTTAATGCGCATAACTTAGTGGTATACGGTAAAAATGAACAAGGTGAATACTTGATCAGCGATCCTGTATTTGAACACCCTGTCACCTGCGCTGCAGAGGATTTAAAAAATGCCCGTTTCGCCAAAGGGGCTTTGGCAGCCAAAGGACTCATGTATGTGATCCGCAGCACGCCAACTCACACACAGCTTGAACACGTTATTAAACCAGCCATTAAAAAAACCGCAAAAATGATGAACGGCTTAGTATTGCCTTATTTTGGTCTAAAAGGCATTCGTCATATGGCGAAACAAATTCGTCAGTTAGATAAAAAGCCACCTAAATATGCCCGCCTTTATCTAGCTCACATTGTGCGTATGCAAGAAGAGATAGGCACCGGTGGTGCTGGATTTAGATTTATGTATGCGAGCTTTTTAGAGCAAGCCGCACAGCTCACTCAAACCCCTGCTCTTAATCAATGCGCTGAACACACAACATTAGTAGGTGACTTATGGCGAGAGTTCGCTATGGATGCCGTTAAATATTGTAAAAAACGGGGTGACATCAGCTTAGACGATATAGCCAATAAGCTCGAACAAGTCGCTGAGCAAGAAGCTAAGCTGAGTGAATTACTCATTGGAGCAGTAGCCTAAACAAAAAAGTCACCCAAAGGTGACTTTTTAAACTCAGTAATAGACTGTTTTAGCCTATCACTAAATCCTTAGTAACTAATGGTACCGCGATATCACCAACAAAATCGTCAACTGATAATGCATTTATAAGAGTAACGCCCTTCGTTTGTTGCTCGTCATTAAGTGGTACATACGGTAATCTAAATACAGGTTTAACCGCCCCTGTCATCATCAATGCCGTATTAATCGCTATTGGGTTTGGCTCACAGAATAACCAGTCGATCAAAGGCTGTAATGATTGATTTAAATTGTCGTTTTGGGTATCCATTAATTCTCGGAACAAACCAGGGATCAAATTAGAAGTTACTGAAATAACGCCATGTGCACCAAACTTATGGCGAGCGTCATGTGCTTCATCATCATTACCAGACCAACATGCAATACCTTGCTGTTCATAATGGCTAACACGCTCATTACCACCACACTCTTTTACACCAATAAAGTTTTCGTGTTGAGCTAAAGGCTCCATAATGTCAGGCGTTAAATCTTGCCCTGTGCGACCGGCTACGTTATAAATAAACGCAGGTCCAATCGCTAATACACGTTTAAAGTGCTCTTTTACGCCAGCCAGTGATGTACGCCCGTAATAAGGGTTAATTTGCAATGCAGCATCCATACCACTTGCAAAGCCATATTCAGTGGCTTTAACTGCCTCACGGGTATTATTGCTGCCTGTATTGCCCACTATAATCAACTTACCTGAGTACTTATTAACGCTGTGTGCAATCAGCATTAAATGCTCTTCCCAGTTCATTAACTGGCCTTCGCCCGTTGTGCCACCAACAACAATACCATCAACACCGGCAGCTATTTGCTGTTCAACTAAAAAATCGTACGTGGCTAAATCAATTTCACCAGTACGAAGATACGGCGTTTTAATTGCTGTAATAAGACTTGCTTGCTTAATTTGTTCTAGGGAGCGCATAAAAAAATATTCTTAAAAAAACTTGCCGTATTTGTATCATAAAAGCGGGCATTTTCCGAGTATTGGGGCACTAATTTATTAAATAACTTGTGTTATTCAGGTGCATAGGCCAAAATAAACAACTGTATAAATAGACAGTATATTTATTTTTTAACCTTGAGTGCACTTTTATGCGTTTATCACGATTTTTAGCAACCCACTTTTACCATAGCGAAGAGCTTTGCCATGCTTTAGCAATCGATGAAGACACCCTTGGCGATTGGCAACAAAATGGGTTATTCCCAAAACCTAGTTATTGTATAAAAAATCAGCTTAGTTGCAGTTCCTATTCAGGGTTATATGAATGTGAAGAATATGACGATTATTACCCACGAGGTTGTGTTAATTGGGGGCAAGGTTTAGCAAAACAAAAAATAGAATCATCTAGCCATGCTTTTAATTATTTTGCACAACAGTACACAGCAAGCTTAACTAAATTAGCGCAACAAGGATTTGAGTTTAACGAAGAGTTGTTTGGCTGTGAACTTGAAGAACATTTGCAGCAAGTATGGCAACAGTTTTTATGTAGTAAATACGGCGTATTAACACAAAACGGATTAATCGACGAAATGGCCGCCGTCGATATAGGCCGCCTAATCGTAGACGACATAACTGAGCTGCGTACTAAAGCAAACTTAACACAAGATGAGCGCATAAAACTACACCCTGCATTAAAGTTACTTAACCGTGCCCTGAGCCACGGCGCTGATCACGAAAAGCAACAAACACTGCGCACACGGTATATTGATGCTTTGGTACTTAAATATGATTTATCAGTCAAGTAACGATTAACACTTACGACAATCAAATCAAACACCGCATAAATGCTGTATGATGCTAATTCGACTACAGCATTTTCAAACAAAGTATTAATTGAATAGCTAAGTATGTAATAATCTCAATACATCAGGGAGTTATACCCATTTCATTAAATTAGTGAGCCATTATTAAATAACGCAGTTTATGAGTTATTTAATTCACTAGCATGATCATGCTTTTAATAAAATGGATATTAGTAGCGCTGTTTAACTTAAAAGCGGCCTACTTTAATGTGGGTTAATGTTTATTTATGGCTTTTTTAATTACGATTTTTCTTAGTTCTTTTTTACTCTTTCAAATTCAGCCAATCTTAGCAAAAATGGCATTGCCAATTTTTGGTGGAGGAGCGGCAATTTGGACAGCTTGCATGCTGTTTTTCCAGCTTTTCCTGCTTTTAGGTTATCTATATTCACACTGTTTAACTCGGTTATCTAAATTAAATCATCAAGTGAGCATTCACTGTACTTTAATTGCCCTTAGTTTACTTTTGTTACCCATTACTTCATTTACAAAAAGCACAATTTTTGAATGGCAAACCCCACAGCTTGAGATCATATTTTCATTATTGCTTAGTATTGGGTTTCCCTATTTTTTATTGTCAGCGACAGCGCCATTAATTCAAAAATGGTATAGCACAATAGAAATTAATAAAGAGCCGTATCGACTATATTCATTGTCTAACTTAGCGTCATTATTAGCACTGTTATCATACCCATTTGTTATTGAGCCAATATTTAATACAACATTACAAGCAAACATATGGTCGACCTTGTACACCTTATTTGCAGTATTTATGCTTTTAAGTGGGTATCGGCTTTACAATACACAGACTACTAACAGTGAAAATACAGCTGAAAATACCGCCGTCGAAAAACCAATTAAGGTAAGTAGAATACTGTTATGGTTGTTGCTATCTGCTACGAGTGTGACAGTGATGGTCTCAACAACTAACGCAATGACTATCAATATACCGCCAACGCCTTTTCTATGGATACTTCCCCTGTGTATTTATTTGCTTAGTTATATAATTTGTTTTAATACCGAAAAATGGTATGTACGTAAGTACTGGTTAACCTTATTTTGTGGTTGTTCAATCGCGTCATTATTGATGTTTTTTATTGGCACACAATTTAATATTATTACGCAAATTGTTATTTATACTTTAATTTTATTCTCTGCTTGTATGCTATGCCATGGTGAGTTATTTAGCCTAAAACCAAAAAAGCACGCGCTTACTTGGTTTTACTTAATTATGGCGCTAGGTGGAGTTGTAGGCAGCGCATTCACCTCCATTATTGCTGAGTATTTGTTTACTCAATACTACGAGTTTCTCATTGCAATCGTACTTGTTTATCTACTTTTTTGTTGGTCTGTTTATTCACAGCAAAATACGGCTTCATTAAGTAAGCAACTAAAAAAGCACAATATGCACCTTATGCTAATGGCTGCGATTGCTTTGACCTTATTTGGTGGATACTTTTTAAAACTCAATAACCTGTATAACCAAGAAGATATATATACGAGCCGTAATTTTTACGGCACATTAACGGTTAAAGATTTTACAAACACTGAGCAGCCAGTACGCATGCTGTTTGATGGCTCTACATCACATGGCACACAGTTATTATCAACAGATAACACAATCCCTACTAGTTATTACCGCGAGAATACCGGTGTATCATTAGCATTGCAGCACTTCAAGAATGAGACTACAAAAGTTGGCATTATTGGGCTAGGTACGGGCACACTAGCAAGCTACGGAAATGCGGGTGATGAATATGTATTTTACGAATTAAACCCGCATGTTGAGATTGCAGCAAATCGCTATTTTAGTTACTTATCAGCCTCCAAAGCAGATGTCTCTGTGCGCTTGGGTGATGCGAGGATCACATTACAAAACGAACTTAAACAACAAGGTAGCCAGCAATATCAAATTTTAATCGTTGATGCATTTTCCAGTGACTCTATTCCAGTTCACTTACTGACCTTAGAGGCCTTTGAACTGTATTGGCAGCACTTAGAGAACGACGGTTTACTGGTGCTGCATATTTCTAATAACCACCTTGATTTATTACCATTAGTAGCCACCTTATCTGAAAAAGCGGGCATGCAAATGCAGCATTTTTATTCCGCCTCCGATGATGAAAATGAACATACGGCAGAATGGGTAGTGGTTACCAATAACCAAGACTTTTATCTTGATAATTCGATTAAAAAACGCGCCACTTATTTTAGTTTGAATAAAGAGCAGCGTATTTTATGGACTGACTCATATTCTAATCTTATTTCTATCATTAAATTTTAAGTGTTGGAAGATGAGCAGTAATGCTTGATGTGGCCCTCAGAGCCTGCTTTTATATGTTTAGGCACCAAGCAATTTCATTTTTTATCTGTGTAAATGCGCTAGGTTCATCCATTGCTTATCTCTACTACAATCGAGTAAAGCAAGGCGATCGTGATCACATAGCTCAGAGGCTGTTTGAAATGATTCAAACAAAAGTGATGAATTAAACATCTTTGTTTCTGGGCATGTAAAGGATATTTCATTCTCCGTTACGACTACTTTCAAGCTCCAACTTTTACTCTTGGTAGATGTATATTCAGTGATACCATTTTTTTCAGAACATAACTCGTAGTTGTATTTAAGTATACGAGTTTTAAAGTCTTGCAATAATTCTTTCTCTATTTTCGGAATTTCCAAAGATTCAATATCAATTATGTCACCAGATAATTTCACTACAGACGGATTAAATATTCTAACGATTGCTCTTCTCAATTTGGCTCCTTAAATCATTCTGCGATGATAAAAACACATAACGAGCTTGTAAAAGAACAACTCATTTAAAATTTATTTTTGTTGATTTACCATAGCTTAGTTCCTATTTTGCTTCAATCGATTACTTTTATTTCGCGTAAAATGTAAAAAGAAAGCTTGGGGTTATTTTAATACTAAAAGCTTGGTTACAGAAGCTAGGACGTGCGTTTATCCCGCACTTCGGTTAGTACACTTTTTAAGAAATAACCTCTTGGTGATAAAATTAATTGAATTATTCACAAAGAGGCTAAGCGCTTAAGAAGACATAAAAATATATAAATAATAGATCTAGAAATTAGATTGCTTTGTGCTGTTAGACCAGAGTTAATGATTTGGGCATACAGTCAGAAATCATCGTAATTAAAACTTACAGCGAAAAATGAATTTTAGCTCTTTGCATTCTAGCTCAAGGTCTATCTTTGGCTACGTTAACTACTCAATCATATCAACTTCATATAGCGTGCTGAGACTTTCATATTTATGACATTTTACATCAACTTTATTTGTAGACGTATTAAGAGACTTTTGACAAGTAACATGCTGAGCCTTTAACCCGTACCTTTTAATGTATTCATTGACTATTTCATTTATATTTTGTTTTTGTTCAGCTGTGGCGTATGAATAAAAATATTCATACTCTGTGTTCCACTCTTTTACATTTGCCTCTTTGGCTACACCTAACCACCCCATTCCAAGCAGAATTGACTGTTCAACATATTGACCTTTTAAAAACATATAAGCTAATACGTACTGCGAGCCTTTGTAACCCCATGCAGCGGGCTCCTTAAGCAAATTAAATGCTTGTTCATAATTTCCTTTTTTATATTCAGTTATTCCTGTCATTTCTTTAACTTCAAGTGAGAGTGATGACTTTCTTATTGTGCTTGTTGATTCACATGACAAAAGTAGAAAAGAAAGTATAGTTATTATTATGGTTTGCTTTATTCTCATACCGTTCCTTTATAAATACTCAAAAATTTATAGCATTCAAACAAGTTTGTCGAATTACTCTTTTTATAGTATTTTAATTGATATATCAACCATACCCGAGATCCTATTTAAATGTTGAACAGTCAGCTTTAGTGCTCACTGCCGACCTCAGGGCGTGTTTTTATATATTTATTACGATCAATTAGAATGTATTGTTAATAATTTCCTGTCAAAAATAGCCGTTGAATCAGAGTCAGATGGCTGCATTAAAACATTTAAATAATATGGCGATGCACCTTCTAAATCTATAGGCTCATGATTCACAGTAATTGAACTACTCCCATTAGCAGCTTGTGTGATGTCTATTGAGGGTTCATCAGGAGAAAAATATACATCATTTTCTCCTGAAAAGAACACATTCATAGTAGCTGAAGGCTCCAATAACCTATAGTTCAAGTCAATTGTAAAAGAGGTGTCTTGACCTTCGTATATATCTGTAG
>NZ_LHPH01000014.1:0-119687 GCF_001298125.1 Pseudoalteromonas porphyrae
AATATGATCGATTAGATCATCGATTGATACTGCAATTCTTCATGACCAAGTACATCATATCCCGACAACAACCAATCCAATTGCCCAGGACTGAGTTCAAATTCTTGCAAACTGACTTTGCTTGGCCATTTGAACTTTTGTTTTTCTAAGCGCTTGTACCACAAAGCAAACCCCGTTTTATCCCAGTAAACCAGCTTGAGTTTATCTTTCGATTTATTGCAGAACAAAAATAATGCGCCAGTATAAGCGTCACGTTCAAGCTCGCTTTCAACGAGTGCGACCAGACCATCAATGGACTTTCGAAAATCCACGGCGTCACGATGCAAGTAAATACGCGCGGGTTCAACAAACATTTTCATAAGGCAAGCTCACGCAACAATTGACTCAAATAAGCGACAGGCATTGTGGGTGGGAAGCTAATTTTCACGCTGCCGATAGTAAGCATGATCGGCAGTTGCTGTTCAGTGGGGGCGACGTGTTTAGTGACTTTTGCTTGAACAAAACGACTGGATTCAGTATTAAGCTTACTTCGTGCCGCATAAAAGCTTGTTTTTGATAAAGCATGTTGCTGACAAAACTCAGTAATAGTTAAATCGCTGGCTTGTTGTTCTTCGATAATGTTACGCCACTGCTCAAGGCTACGTATTTTTCTCATGGCTATCTC
Organism: Pseudoalteromonas porphyrae; assembly: GCF_001298125.1. NCBI lineage: Bacteria > Pseudomonadati > Pseudomonadota > Gammaproteobacteria > Alteromonadales > Pseudoalteromonadaceae > Pseudoalteromonas > Pseudoalteromonas porphyrae. Next base: position 665 of record NZ_LHPH01000014.1, read on the forward strand.
CTAATTGAAATTCAGGAATAGCTTAATCGGTTTGACGAATTACTGGCAGGTGAACTTTGCTAGACGCTTATATTTATAGTGATATTAGTGAGTTACAAGATAGAGCGACTGATTGGCTATGGACTTATAATAATGAACGCTCTAACATGGGCATAGGTGGTATAACACCTATACAAAAACTGGAAAAATTAAACAACGGAAATTCTACAGCTAGCCTCCATTAAAAATGGGGGGATTACCACTTGACCATACCGATTAAAGTCAGGAACAAGGGGAAAGTTGCTCTCTACAGCCGATAAAGAGCAATACATATTTACTGGGCAGTCAAACCTCTAAGTTCGAGAGCTACAAAGGAATTCGGGCGATATTTATCCCGTGAGAGACCCTAGATTCGTATATTAACTGGCTATTATCACTCCCGTCATACACCGCCCAAACAGGTCCATCAACTTCGATAAAATTGATTTGAGATGTATTTGTATCGAAGGTGTATAGTTTACCTTGGTCAATAAAATAAAGGGTGTTGCCGCGTAATAACCACTGGCTATTATCTTCGAAATAAAGGTCTTTCGCGATAACTGTGGCTTGGGCAAGGTTATGAAGAGGGGCCTTAAATACACCTTTATTGTCGAGTTTTGTGAAGTACAGCTGTTGATTATCACAGTCTAATTTAAAGCTACTGACCGCGCTCAGTATTGGAATTTCGGTTTTATCTTTCAAGTTAAATTTGGCAAGTGACCATATTTGATTGGAAAGTGTGGTTGCAAACACTTCATTTTGGTTCCAACAGGACCATTTTAGGTTCCTGACGAGTTTATCACTTAACCAATCAATAGTGGTGACAGCACCACCTATGTTCAAACTCGCTTTTTGCTCAATCGACAAGAGTAATTCACCTGAGCCTGATCGCGTATCTAAATATTGAATATCTTTGTGTTTACCGTAGTCCGTAATCTGTTTGAGACTATCGGGTGATTGTTGCCATACTTCAGGAAAGCCGGTTCTGTCAGAGACGAAGAAGTAATCTTTATTTAATTGTCCCGCTGTATATTGAACTTCGTTGGCGTCACTTCCTTGGAGAACTTCAATACTCTTGTCCTCGATAGTTAAAGCACTTAAATCACTTTGTTGGTAATTACCTTTAGATGTTAAAAAGCCATAACCTTCTTTGTAGTAGAGTGTTCTGAGATCTTCTTCGGAAGAGTAAACGAGACGCGTCGTCCCCGAAGATAAATCTAATTCGTTGATTTGCCTCCTATCGTTAATGTAGAAGAGCTTGTCATTACCTTCATGCCAAGTCACATTGTAAATATAGAATGGGAAGGTTTGTACGGAAAAGTAGTCTCTTTTTTGAACGTCTAGAATCCTAAGGTTTACTTTTTTATATTGGTCGCTGCTTAAAATCGCTAACCTTTGCCCGTCCGGACTTAAACTTAAACTGTAGTCTCCATAAGTATTCTCTGTCGGTGTAGTGAGTGTTTTGACCGTCTTGGTTCCTAAGTGAATGCTGTTAATTTGATAAGGGACATGCTTATCTTCTTTAAACGAAAAGTATAGCCACTCTCCTTCGGGGGCCAGTGCTATAGGGCTAAGGCTTAGCTCACTGCCACATGACACAATATCGGATATATTTGAGAGCCTAAGGTCTTCATTAACATCAACGTGTTTTAATAGACATTGGCCGTTTTCAAAAGACTGGAAAAACAGTCTATTTTTGTGAGGATGCCAATAGGGGGAGCTCGTGTTGCTAGGTAGTGATATCGAGCGGCTAGTGTTGATATCCCTAATTGTTACGGTAAAAGTGTTATCTGTATAACTGACATACGCCATTAGCTCTTCTGCGGGGTTTGTCGTTGGATAGAGCTCCTCTCCCTTGTCATAGGTGACATTGATTACATCAGATGCTAAAGGGTATCCGTCTACTTCATCGGGGATACCGAAAATTGATGCCGCAATCAATATCGTAAGTATGGTAAAGGCATATAGATACACTTTTGCCTTCTTTAATTTGTCCAAATTACTTAGCGGGGGGACTATTTGGTGTTCAGTTATTTCCAAATCTGGAAAATTGAACGAAAAACCTTTAAGTCGATGCGTTTTTACGAGGTGCTTATCAGCGCCAAGGGCTTTGCGTAATTCATATATTTCATTGATTACGCTTTCTTTTTTTACAACCTTACCTTCCCACAGGTTTTCCAGTAATTCACCATAAGTACACATCTCATGATTTTTGTCTAATAAATAGACAAAAAGCTTTACTGTCTGTTCTCTTAACTTTTTGGTTCCACTCTCACTATGTGTGAGTTCATGATTTTTAGCATCAAGCTTCCATTTTTTAAAACTATAAAACATTACAAATGTCTTTACTATTTTTTAACTTTATTTTGTTTTTCATCTTACACGAAAAATAAGTTATATAAATCAATAATTTGATTTTTTTTGATTTTTTTTGATAGTTGATTTTTGGGGTTGTAATCCTTTGATTTTATTTGATTAATTTAGTGGTGAATTAATTGTTGTTTATCCTTAAGATGCCCACCAAGTTTTTTAAGGAAGTTATAAAAATGTTATGGAATAAAAAAATTTTAAGTCTATTGATTACGCTATTTTTCTTTGCAACTTCATCACAAGCGAGTGCGACAAACTTTAGTGATGAGAAGAAAGCTGAAGAGGATGATTTTATCATTATTCTTTGCTCACCTTTCCCTTTCTGCAAAGACCGAACAATTGAAATTAAGATTTAATAACATACATACAAGTATAAAGGTCAAAAGATGATACAAAATATCGAAAACAACTTAAGCGTGTTGCAAAACGTAACTAAAGCTGATGTGAGGTTAGAGCCTTTTCCACATATCGTGATTAAAGACGCTTTACCAAAAGCATTGTTTGAAAAGCTATATTCAACTATGCCGTCACTGAAGAAAGTGAGCAAAGGACAAGAGCTTGCGTCTAATGAGCGATACATTTATTCGCCTCAAGACTTTAAGCAAGATGAAGAGGTTGAAACCCTTTGGCGTGACTTTGTCAGTTATCACAGCTCGCCTGAGTTCTTTTATGAGTTTTTAGATTTATTTGAAGAATATATCTTAGATATCACGCCTGGAATTCGTGACAGAGTGGATAGCTTACGCGACGCCAATATTGGTCGTCACCGCCTCGATAACTTTGACCAGAAAGATATCTTATTGGATTGCAGTTTGAATATATATTCTCCTGTATTTGGTAAGCCCTCCTCATTCAGAGGCCCTCATATTGATAAACCACACTTTATTTTTGGTGGCCTACTGTACATGCGAGATCCAGAAGACCGCTCGAAAGGCGGCGATCTAGATATCTACAAGTATAAAGGTAGTGATCACAAGTTTCATTTTGCTGAAAACCATCCTGAATTGAGAGGTATTCGCTACGACATTGAAGACAAATATGTCGAAAAAATAGATACCGTCAAATACGACCAGAATGTCCTTGTGATGTATCCAATCAACCCGCTAGCACTTCACGGTGTTTCAACGCGCGAAATCACCCCTTACCAAAGGACGATGGTTGGCATGAGCGCAAGTCTTGAAAATGGTTTCTTCACGCTAGAGACATAGACACGCACCGGGCTCTCTGCTATCGCTTGCGATTCTAAAACGGACGAGGCCATCACATCTCTTAATTTTAGTGTCCGATTGATTCAGCGGACACTCCTTATCGAAAACAGCCCTTTTGAGCTGAAGTAATACAAAGGAACAAACTGATGCCGCATATTCTCGTTATCGGAGGCATGGATTTTTCGATTCGCTGCCTTTCAGAACTGGCCATCGATTACACCATTATTCAAAAAGCGAATGGTGTTACTGATTTCCAACAAGCGAACGCTTCTCGACTGATTGAAATGGATTACACGAACAGTGCTGAAGCGCTAATGATCGCGGAGTCGTTACACCGGGAAAAGTCATTTTCAGCGGTGATTTCATTTGCGGAGTTTGGTATGGAAACTGCGGCATTGATTGCCAACGCTCTTAACATTCCAACGAACTGCAATTTAGAAACGATTGAAGTCACGCGCGATAAGTTCGCTATGCGTGAACGATTGAAAGAAGAAAGCCTCGATAACCTTGCTTACGCAAAAGTTAATTGTGCCGAAGATGTTAGGAATTTTTTCAACAATACGACGGGCAAAGTGATTATTAAACCCAGTCAAGGTGCAGGAAGCTCAGGTGTTTTCTTGGTCGAATCTGTTGAAGAAGCTGAACGGGCGTTTTTACATGCTAAAGGCTGCAACATGGGGGAAATCATCGCAGAAAGTTTCGTAGGTGGGACAGAATATAGTATCGAAAGCCTATCAAAAAATGGAAATCACGAAGTCCTTGCGATAACGGAAAAGCTCACTACAGGCGCTCCATATTTCGTAGAGCTAGGGCACTCGCAACCGGCTCGTCTAAACGCAGATATAGAGGCATTGATACGTGACAAAGTACTTCGTTTACTCGATGCAATCAAACATCTTACTGGGCCTGCACATACTGAGGTAAAAGTTGAGGATGGCAATGTTTTTGTGATTGAAACACAAACACGTCAAGGAGGCGATAACATCTGGCATATGAACATGCTAACGACGGGTGTTGATATTTTTAAAGAGACTGTCGCTAACCTCTTAGCATTAGATGTCCCTAAAAGAGAAGTTAAGGCTAAAGCGGCTGCAGTGCGTTACCTTACTACGTCTGTAGAGAAAGTCAGTCAAATCGAAAATATTGAGTCTGCTGCACGTTTACCGGGTGTAGCGAACCTCCAAATCAACTTGACTGAAGGGGAGTGCATAAAACCCGTCAAGTCGTCATTTGATAGAGCAGGGTTTGTCGTCACAACAGGTGACACGGCCCTTGATGCGATATCCACCGCCGAAAATGCCCTAGGGGCAATAGCCATTAGTTAACTAATCCCATTGCCGTCTTGAGTCAGATAGGACGGCAATACAAACACTACAATAGCGAAGTAACACATTATGAGAGTATTAATTATAGGGACAGTTCGTGCTGCCCATCGCGCGCTCATTGAATTAGGCCATGAGGTCGTTCTTTTTATCAATAAAAAGGTAGTTTTACCAACAGACTTGGACTTCCCATACAAACAAATTCATATGTTTGAAGAGTTCGCGACAGAACAAGACTATGCAGATTTAGCTACTGTATTACATGCAAATCAACCTTTTGATGCCGTTTCTTGCCTCAATGACAACTGCCAGAAACAAGCGATTACCGTGAGTCAGGCGTTGGGGTTAAGCTTTCCCATTTCTCTAGACTCACTAGAACTGACGGTTTCAAAGGATAGAACTCGTCACCAATTGACAGCTTCAGGTACTGATGACACTCGATTTGCTTTAGTTAGCAATATTGATGCAGTACTCGATTTTTGTGCGCAAGCCAGCACTGCCCATATTTTGAAGCCCGTAAATGGTACGGGAAGTAAAGGTATTGTGAAGCTTGAGACTGGCGAGAATGCACTATCGAAAATGTCGAGCTTAGGTCTTACAGCAGAGGATGTTTTTCCTGCAATCATCGAAGAGTATCTAGAGGGCCCTGAATATAGTGTTGAAGCTTTGTCAGAAAATGGTGAGCATCGAGTAATCGCAATCACCCATAAGATTAAAGACCCGACGACTTTTATTGAACTTGGGCACGCCATTCCAGCCGAACTAAGCGGTGTCGAAGAGCAGTTAATTGTCGGCTACGTTAAAGAGGTGCTGGACTCTGTGGGGGTAATAGATGGCCCATCCCATAGCGAAGTTATCTTTACTGTCAACGGCCCAAGACTTATTGAAACGCATACGCGCCCGGGCGGCGACAATATTTGGGACTTGATGAAAATCGCTACAGGCATAGATCTGATGAATTTGTCCGTTCGTCAAATGCTAGGTGAGAGCATCCTCAATGAAATCCCAACTGACCTACCTAAGAAGAGTTTTGCTGCGATTCGCTATGCTGCCCCTTCTTTTGGTGATAGAGCGAAATTAACGCGAGTCGACGGTGTTGCTGAGGCGCGCAGCAAAACTGGCGTTGTTGATGTCAATATTTTGAAAAAGGTTGGTGCCGAACTAGGGCCGGTGTTACATAGCTTTGACAGGGCGGCTTTCGTTATCAGTGCGGGCGAATCACTCAACGATGCGTTGTCTAATGCGGCAACGGGCCTAGCACAGTTGCAGTTTCACACATGTTTGTCTCTAAAAGAGGTGCAATCGTCATGAAACTGCTGTTTGCCACCAGTGAATTAAGCATCAACATAGCTCGTGGTATCTTCACATTAGCTATCGGTAAACTTCTTTATGACATGACAGGTCAGCTATGGGCTTTTGCTGCAGTGTTTGTTCTTGAGTTTTTACTGTCATTACTATTACAAGGGTTCGCTGGCAGCATAACCGATAAGTTAGGTTCTAAACGTGTACTATTGACCAGTATGAGCCTGATGTCTGCTGCCCTTTTGACTCTGTCGATTACGGAATACTTTCTACCGTTAAACTTGACCATACTCTTTTGTGTTTCAGCGGCACTTACTGCATCCAAGCCGTTCATCCGCAATGGTGTATTCACATTGGTGCCCAAAGTGGTCGCAGAAGAAGAGATTGAAAAGCTCAATGGCATACTTGCCGCCGCTGTTCAGTCGGGGCAGATCATCGGTTTAGCTATTGGAGGCTTGCTACTCGAGTTTTCACTAGAGTACCTCATCTTACCTACAGTGGCCTGGTGCTTTCTACTCGCTTCATTTGCATTGACGTTGATGTTTTCAATCAGCGAAGTAAAGGACTCAACCGGCCAAGATAGCAATACCTCAACGACCGGTTGGCTTGCAACTTTCAAGCTACTGAAGGAAACTCCACAGTTCTTGTTTGTTCTAATTTTTACCACGTTTGATTTCATTATCGTCGCGCTCTTTAACCTGCTGTTGGCGCCTGTTGTTAACCATAATTATGATGGTGCCGCACGTTGGTTGCTATTCCTTGATTTAGCGTTTGCCATCGGTGCTATCTGTGCTGGGACCATCGTTGCTAAAGCGAAATTAAACAGTGATAACCGCGTTATCTATACTTCGTTATCTTGTCTTTGCGCAACCATAGTATTCATCAGCTACTGGCTGGCATTACCAAGTTATATCACCTTATTCGCTATTTTTTCAGTGGGCTTTATGACCACCGTTTCTGCTGTGTCTTGGAGCTCTACACTTCAAAAGCTATCTCCGCCAGACATTCGAGGAAAGCTTTCCTCGCTTAGGTTGATGTTCAACTCAACTCTAGCTGTTCTTGCAGTGATTCTGGTTTCAGCATTCTACGATAGCGGATTTAGTCATGCTGCAGGTCTGTCTGTGTTGACAACACTGTTGCTGTCTTTAGCCTGTGTTTACTGCACTTGGCAGGCCCGTGAGACAACAATCAAAAATAGCTTGAATTCATAATTCACGATTTCAAGACATCATATTAACCCTTTACATTAGATAGGTAGTAAATTGAAAAACGTAGTTATTACATCGACATACACTAAGCTGTCTCATTATAACCGTGAGCAACTTTCTCAAATGGAAGACGTTAACTTCTTTGTTATTGTTCGTGAATCTGAACGACTTTCTGTGGAGCGAGACTTTGGGGAGACGTTTCCTAACGTATTTGGTATCCAAGGTACTTCTGAAGAGGAGTTTTTCCAAGAATCCAAGTCGTATATCTCAAAGCTCATCACCCAAAAAGAAGGAGAGTCGTTTTACATCGTTACAATGGCAGAAGATCTCTTATTGGTTGCTGCGAGGTTACGAGAGGCGTTCAATCTAACAGGGATGAACTTCGAACAAACATATCGCTTTCGCAATAAAGGCGAGATGAAGAATATCTTACAAAAAGCGAATATCCGCGTTCCTTATTTCGGAAAGCTTGAACTGTCAAAACCAAACCACAATATTTACTTTGAGGAAATTGTTGCCGAGGTCGGCTTACCCTTTATTGTTAAGCCAACAATGATGGCGTGCTCTAATGGTGTATCGAAAATAGAGAGTTTTGAAGCCTTTACAGCATACCTAGATGACGCTCAACCCGCTGTAGAGTATGGCTATGAAGAGTTCATTTCCGGCAAACTTTACCATTGCGATAGCATCGTCAGTAATGGTGAAGTGATCTTTTCTTCTGCGTGCGAATACACGAATGAAAATATGCATTTTCAGGAGGGAAAATCTGTAATTAGCATGCCACTTCCTGATGATTTGACTATTTCACAAGAAATTCTCGCATTCAATAAAGCCGTGCTTAAAGAATTGGGTATGGAGCAGGGAGTTAATCATTTAGAGGTTTTCAAGAAAGGGGAGGAACTCGTTTTTCTTGAAGTCGCTTGCCGAGCGCCTGGCGCGGTTGTAGTACCGATGTATGAGCGTCAGTTCGGTTTCAATTTTCTAAATATCAACCTTGAGATGGAGCTTGGTAAAGTACCTAACCTCTCAAAGACGGCAAGGGTACATTGTTTTTCTGGGATTTTCCCTGTTCTTCCAGGGACTGCCACCGAGCTTATTGAACCCAAATTGCAATCAGGTTACGACATGAGCTGGAATATTCAGCAAGGACAGCAATTTGACTCAGCCGGCAGTTTAAGAGACATCGCAGGCTCTATTTTAGCGACCAATCAATGCTTCGATACCTTGCGTGAAGACTTTCACAAACTCATCGACTTTCATGCTGTTAGCTGTGCCTAACGATACACTTTAAAGGGATTCTTACATAGTGACTGTAAAAAATAGAGCGCGGGAGGTATTTAATTATGCGAAATATCTTCATCCAGAAAATAACCCATTTAGCCAAATTCAACACGCTTTGGAAAAAGCGACTGAAATGATAGCTAAAGAGGGGTACGCCAGTATAGCAAGTGACACTATCAGTGAGGCTTTTGACATATCAAAAGAGGAACTAGGTAGTTTGGCTAAATATTGGAATGATTTACCTACGGATGATTATCTTCATGACGAAGGGCGTTATAGAAAGAGAAAGATTGGCCACGTCCATATCGATATAGAAAACAATCGATTTTCAGTATCGGATAATCAAATGTTCTACCAATCAAAATCGATTAATTCCGCGAACGGCGGTGTGAAGCGGTTTTTCGACACGGTACCCAATTCTTTTTACCACGAACCGGCGTTTCAGAAATTATTGCTGGGTAATTTGAGAGTAATAAGTGATGTTGGCCTAAGACGAGTTAACGTTTCATTTCACTTGTTCCGAGTGATTTCAAGACCTGATGAAGTCGGTCAAGCGACACCTGAAGGGATTCATCGAGATGGACATTTATACGTGGGTCAGCACTTAATCCGCAGAGAAAATGTTTCTGGCGGTATATCGGGTATTTACACACCCGAAAAGGAATCACTATTCAAGACAACATTAACGGCACCGTTAGACAGTATTGTTGTGAACGATGAAAAAGTGATGCACGACGTATCAGAGGTTTACTGCGCAGACAATCGCTGTACAGGGTATAGAGACATGTTAGTCATTGACTATAACCGTGACGACTAAATCAACTTAAGGATAACAAATATGGCAAAGGTATTTATTACGGACAGAATTAAAGCACTCACCGTTGAGACTGATATTCTTGAAAACCACGTAACATTAGAAAAAGATTTGAACGCTGAGGTCTTACTGGTTTGGCATCAGGTCGTGGATAAAGCGTATATTGATCAATTCAAAAACCTCAAAGCGATTATTCGCTATGGTGTGGGCTTTGACAAAGTTGATATCGATTATGCCGCATCAAAAGGCATCACTGTCAGCAATAGTCCTGATTACTGCACTGAAGAGGTGAGTAATACCGCAATAGGGATGATCCTTAACGGAACTCGTCGAATCTCACAGTATAACCACGAGGCAAAAGACTACAAACAAGGGTGGCAAGAGAATGTCATCAAAACTATCGAGCGTGACTCGAATTTGACTGTAGGTGTTGTGGGTGCTGGACGCATCGGAAGTAACGTATTGCTTAAGGCAAAAGCACTCGGATTTAAAACAAGTTTCTATGATCCATACGCAACTGCAGGTTACGAAAAAGTGCTCAATGCGACACGTTACGAATCGCTAGAACAGTTGCTAGAAAGTTGTGATGTCATCTCTGTACATGTCCCTTTGACAAGGGAAACTCGAGGTATGATCAATACGACGTTTATTGAGTCAATGAAAGAAGGAAGCGTACTTGTTAATACGTCTCGAGGTGGTGTATTGGAGAGCTACGACGCTATTGAGCATGGGCTTGAGAAAAATACGCTAGCCAATGTTTTCCTTGATGTTCTTCCTGAAGAGCCTCCGACAGCACATCCATTGATCGATAAATGGAAAGCAAACGAGATTGGCGTATCAGAACGACTGTTTATTAATCCTCATTCGTCTTACTACTCTCAAGCTGCAGGCATTGAAATGCGGAAAAAAGCAGCATTAAACGCCCTCGGCGTCATTGGTGGTGGAAAGGCACAGAACGTCGTTAACCAAGAGTTGATTGATGGCTACTTTCCGCAGTACGGCCCTAGTTTGATGTGCCGTTAACGACTTTTCAAAAATTTTGGAACACACTATGAATTATCATCACAGAAATATAAATGGACAGACTTTGGATTTACCACTGGGAAAAGTGGTTTGTGTTGGCCGTAATTACGTGGAGCACGCAAAGGAACTTAATAATCCTGTACCCAGTGAGCCTATTCTTTTCATTAAGCCAGCAACAACTCTAGTTCCTTACTTGAACCCAATAGATTCGACAGGATCTCCCTATCCGCTGCACTATGAATTAGAGATTGCTATCTTGATTCAAGAGACACTAAAGAACGCTACTGCTGAGGAAGCAAAGGCAGCGGTCGGTGGTGTCGGCCTTTCACTAGATCTGACGTATCGCTGTGTACAAAGTAAACTCAAGGAAAAGGGACACCCTTGGGAAAAAGCTAAGGCATTTGATGGCAGCTGCCCAACCAGTGAATTTGTCACACATCCGAATTTAGATCTAGATAGTCTTTCTTTGAAACTAGAAATTAATGATGAGCTTAGACAGTCAGCGACTGCGTCGGAAATGATCGTTGATATTGTTTCTCTACTTCAATATGCCAGTACACATTTTTCTCTTGTTCCTGGTGATATCTTGCTAACCGGAACTCCTGCAGGGGTTGGGGTGCTGAAACCCGGAGATACGCTGGTTGCGTCATTAGGTGACCTCATCTCCACGAATACCACTGTTGTTTAAGGTATAGGTAACTAAATGATATGAAACATCTATTATTGGCCAAATTATTGATGGCTAGTTTTTTATTAATGTTGCTAGGAGCATTTCAAGCGTTCGCTGATACCGAGTTAAAGGAGCCTCCACTTCTACTCATTGGTGAACTCGAATATGAGCGTTATCAACTCGTCGTTTCAAATGTCGAGGGGGTATTGAGTCGACTTCATATTAGAGGAGGGCAAGACGTTGATAAGCAACAGTTACTCGCCAGTGTTACTGGTTTGGAGTTTGGCATCAAAGAGCAGCAATTTTTCAACGGGGAAAGTGCGTTGAGGGTGGCTGAGGTTTATCTGCAAGAAGGCGACAAAGTGGAAAAGTTTCAGCCAATAATGCGCCTCGTTGATACTGAGCATTTACATGTCGTTGCACCTGCTTTTTATCCGCAAGCAAGTAATGTCAATATCGGTCAAAATGTAAAAATCGTATTCGACCCTGATAACGCGGCGTTGACTGTAGATGGTCAGGTCTCGGGCATCCATCACTTGGAAAAAGACAGTTCGCACGCAAAGGTGGAGATTCGGTTAGATTTAGCATCTTGTGAATCTCAGGTCAGTTGCCGCCGCTACCTTAAGCCACGAATGTTGAGCAAAGTCATCATACAAGGTTAGCCTTTTGTTTTCTTAGCCCTAAATGTAGGGCTAAGAAGTCTTTTTTATGTAACACACGTACGTAATACGAATTATGAGAAATAATATTAACCATACCAAGCTGTATATATGCTTAACCGTTGCATTGGTCATCATCGGATCGATGTTAATTTTCAAACTGCCTGTATCACTCTATCCGTCGGTAAACAAACCAAGTATTCAACTGACGTTCTATTACCATCAAGAAGTTCAGAGCTTTTATCGGAATTGGGGCGTAAAAATAGAAGACTCACTCAAAGCGATTGAAGGAGTTGATGAGGTTGAAGGCAAGTATCAACAAGGTAAAACAAAATTCATTGTTTCGTTTGACTGGTATATCTCTCCTGAACAAGCGAAGCGAGATGTCGCCGCCATAGGTGCTTCATATAAAGCCCAACTTCCTAAAAATTTACCACCATTAAAACTGGGTTTTTATGATCCGGGATCTGAAAACTATGTAGCTATCAAATCAGACACATACGGAGCAGGTGAACTCAGTGAGCTACTTGCTAGATCATTGGAGCCACAGTTAAAAGAGATTGAAAGCGTAAGTCGAACGTTAATCTCGCAAAAGTATGAAAAAGTAGTCAGCGTCGAATTGGACCCGTACGCAATGATCGAGCATAACGTGGACCTCGATGACATTATGGGTACGCTTCATCGAAATGAGTTTGATAAGCTCATTGGTACTCTTGAAACTCGACATGAGGGTGATATGAGCATTCACTTTCGCTCGGGTGTTACTAATCTAGATCGACTGCGAAACCTTCGCGTTAACGCAAAACCTGGTGTTACGATTCGCCTTTCTGATTTGGCCGAAGTCAGCCTAAAACAAAAAGAGAATGCTCGTTTTTTCCAATACAATGAAGATGACGTGGTAGTCGTTGCTATTTGGCCTGCCCCTGATGCTAATCAATACACAGTTGCTACTGAGTTTCAGCGACTAGTTGCGCAGGAAACTAAATCCTTAGGACAAGTTTTCGTCCTGAATGATCCTAAGAAATTTATCGATGATGCTATTCTCAATATATTGATAGCTCTTATGGTGGGCATGTTGTCGGCCGCCATAGTCGTCTTGATGGTCTATCGTAAATTTTCGACGGTAATACTGATAAGTATTAGCATGCCTATCGCGTTAGCGACATCTATTATTTCGATGTCAATTGCGGGAGTTGGCATAAATATTTTGTCGCTCGGCGCAATGAGTATCAGTATTGGAATGGTAGTTGATGGTGCGATTGTTGTATTAGATAGCATCCAAGTTAAATGTCATAACCGCACAGTGACACATCGCCTCGTTTTTGATGCAGTAGACGATGTTAGAAGCTCTTTGATTACGTCGACATTGACCAGTGTCTTTGTGTTTTTTCCGTTGGCATTTACTTCGCCGATGACGGCGGCAATACTCAATGACTTGGCATTGGTTATTGTTGCTGTATTGATTTCATCTTTCTTTATCAGTGCTTATTTTTTACCGTCATTGTATTTAGTGGTGTTCGGTGGCAAGGCCATCCAATATAAATCAGCGACGCAGTCTACTAACAAAACAAATACATCTAAATTTGACAAGGTAGTCCGTTGGCTGTTCTCAAGTAACCGGAAACGTGTCTTTATTCTTGCTGTCGTTGCTCTATATGTTGGCTATGTACTAGGAGAATTGCCTGGTAAGCTTAAAGCTGAAATCATCGCTCAGCCCAAAGCTGAAATTATCGATGTTGGCGTATCTTTCGCGAAACAAGGGCTTGGAAGTGACGAAAAGGTAAGGATTCTTGCGCCAATTAGACAGAAAATTCACGATGACTTTAATGACTCTATCAAATATGTATACAGTGATATCCGAGCGAATAGCGCGTATCTTTCGATTCATTTAAAGTCATACAAGCATTTAGAACATGTCTTTTCAGGTCTTCAAAAATCACTAGCTGATGTTAAGGAAGAAACCAGCTATTCACCTTGGATTACGTCAGCGTTAAAAATTAAGGACCATCCAAGCTTCAGTATTCTTTTCACTCACGAAAATGAAGAGGTAAACCGCAAATTACTTGCTTCTGCATATCAGTTTATAAAAGGAGATGAGCGCGTATATAAAAGCAAGGCTGCTCCAAAGGCTTCCAAAATATCAACTCAAGAACTCATCGTTAGAGAAGATTTTTTGAATCAATTGTTGGTTGAACATGATTACAGCCAGAATGTTCATAGCCTTGCTAGATTTGTGAACTATACAGCCTCACCTCAAGAAGTTTTTCAGGTCAAAACAGAAGATGGTTATTTTCCGTTAGAGCTAAAGATCTCAAACCACAAATACAGCATACAAGACATCGAGCAAACGCCTCTTTATTTTGCGGGGCATAACCTCTTCTTACAGGATCTTGTAAAGTTTGAGGAAGTAGCTAGTTGGCGAGAGTTTTACTCTCGAAATTCGAAACCTTTGTTTAGGTTGCAGGTTTGGATGGCAACTAATGATCAACAAATGAATGTCGATTTGATGACAGATTTAAAAGCACATTTACTGAAGGAGCATTCTGAAGAGAGTCTACCTATCGTCGTTAAAGACATGCAGCAAGAAGTGCGTCAAGGTGTGGCATCTATCAAAAACGCTCTTTTCCTGTCGGTTGCCGTTGTGTTCTTAGTCGCTCTGTATCAGTTTAGAACACTAACTAATGCAATGATTATATGTAGCGTCATCGTTCTTGGGTTGAGTGGCGCCTTTCATGCATTGTACATTTTCAACAGCACACTTTCCTTGAATTCAATGCTGGGAATGTTGATCCTAGTTGGGTTGACAGTGAACAATTCGATATTACTGTTAGACTTCTTTTTACGTGAAAAACATGCAGGTAAAACGGTAATGGATGCGCTGTGTGAGTCACTTAAACGTCGAATGCGATCGCTAATTGTCACCAATCTCACTACCGTTGTTGCGATGTTGCCATTAGCGATTGGCTTTGGAGCTGGCCAAGATATTTTAAAACCGTTGGGTATTAGTGTCGTTTTAGGTTTAGCCATTGCTACATTACTGACATTATTAGTTGTCCCTGCACTTATTGGTCTAAAAAACTGGGATAGAAAAGAAGAGCTACCTGTCGATTTATCATCTCGTAAACCGGCTTAGTTTAGCAAATTAAGCGCCTTCAACTAGCTGTGGCTAATTGAAGGCTTCCCACTCAACTTATTGGGTGGCTTTGACAACTTTACACGGAACAACATCCACCTGAAAATGGCGTCGCCATATCTCTTTATTAGCAAGGTAACGAGGCGGAACTTTTTAAATCCTTTTTAGTGCAGTTTGACGAAACTCTACCTGTAAGTGATCTATTGGGGCTCTGCAGTCTGGACTGACCTAATTATCGTATTTGTAGTTTGCTTTGCCCCCTAAAGGCGTTCACAGCCAGTTGCCTGTTTTAAGCTTCTATTCTTTGGAGCTAAACAGTGACAGGTTCAAATTTGGTATATATTTTACTGGCCTGTAAAGATTTGCTGAATGCCCTCATGTTTGCTTTTATTTTAAGGTGAGAACCAACAATCAGTCCCTCTCTTGCTGCACGGGATGTGTTGGCTTTTAGTCCTGCTGGAAAATTACCGTCTATACCTGTTGATTCTAGACTGTTGTGGCCTCTTCTATTTTTGACAACTTTCACAATACAATCATCGCGATTGGCATCGGTTTTCGATGCTCCAGATGCATTTCTGCTTGCATCTCTCTCTAATGAGATAGTGCCCTTCCATTGATCGGTTGGTTTAAAAATATTCTCTTTGTCTATGTAACCACTATGACTGTAACCATCCCACTACAGACGACAAGTAAGGCGGTGATAATCGATTATAAATAGTAAGGTTATGCTGATTATCCCATTGCTAGCACCAACTCGTTTTGGGGCATAAACGAGTTAGTACCATAGTCCGCTTTTGACACAAACGCGACTGTCAGATTTGATTGAAGCTTATTAATCTAAAACTTGTCCAGACTATTTTAGAGCTTATGAAAACCTAGAATCTAGCTACCTAGCGCCTTCTGATTATCTTCGTTGTACTCAACCAGAACCACATAGTTAACTTTAACGCCGAGCAGCTTAAAACTTACCACTTAAAACTTATAGCTCATTAAGGCACAAACTTTATCGGTACGCTGTCTTTGCTAGCTTGATGCTCTGCGATGCGTTGTTGGTAGGTTTGCCATAATTCATCATGTTGGGCTTGTAGGTGGCTGAAGTATGCCCAGCTGAATAAGCCGCTGTTGTGGCCATCGTCAAAATCTAAGCGCAGTGCGTAGTGGCCTACGGGTTCTATGTGTTTAATACCGACGGATTGCTTATTAAGTACGAGTTTCATCGGTTCGTTGCCGTGGCCTTGCACTTCTGCTGAAGGGGAGTGAACACGTAAAAACTCACAGCTAAAAGTACAATGGCTGTTATCGTCAAAATAAACATCAAGGTTTTTACTAACACTGTGATAATGAACTTTAGTGACTTGTTTCATGGCTAAACTCGCGTAAATAAAAAGCCTCCAACTGGAGGCTTTAAAGTATATCTTAAAATAAGAGAGGAAATTAAAGAATAAAGCGGCTTAAGTCTTCATCTTCAACCAATGCGCCTAGGTGTTTTTCAACATATGCGGCATCAATAACAATGCTTGTACCGGCCTGCTCTGATGCGTCGTATGAAATTTCTTCCATTAACTTTTCCATCACAGTGTGTAGGCGGCGAGCGCCGATATTTTCGGTTTTCTCATTTACTTGCCATGCGGCTTTAGCTATGCGCTCTATTGCGTCGTCGCTAAACTCTACTGTAACTTGCTCAGTTTTAAGTAGCTCACGCTGTTGCTCAGTAAGCGATGCGTGTGGCTCTGTTAGAATGCGTTTAAAGTCATCAGCGGTTAGCGCTTCAAGTTCAACGCGAATAGGCAGGCGACCTTGCAGCTCTGGGATCATGTCAGATGGTTTAGACATTTGGAATGCGCCTGAGGCAATAAATAACATGTGATCTGTTTTAACCATGCCATGCTTAGTGCTAACGGTTGAACCTTCAATTAGCGGCAGTAAGTCACGTTGCACGCCTTCACGGCTCACGTCAGGGCCTGAAGAGTCACCGCGCTTACAAATTTTGTCAATTTCATCGATGAAAACAATGCCATTTTGCTCTGCGGCAAAAATAGCTTGTTCTTTTAGCTCTTCAGGGTTAACTAATTTTGCAGCTTCTTCTTCAATTAACAGCTTAAACGCTTCTTTAATTTTAAGTTTGCGTTTAGTGCGCTTGTCGCCCGACATATTTTGGAACATGCCTTGCAATTGATTGGTCATTTCTTCCATACCAGGAGGTGCCATGATTTCAACATTGGGCTGTGCTTGCGCTACATCAATATCGATTTCTTTGTCATCTAACTGACCTTCACGTAATTTTTTGCGAAAAACTTGACGAGTCGACGAGCCTTCATCACGCTGGTTTTCACCAAATGAATCTTTTGCTGGTGGCAGTAGGGCATCTAAAATGCGTTCTTCTGCGGCTTCTTCAGCGCGGTGCTTAAATTTTTTGGTTTGTTGTTCACGTGTCATTTTGATTGATACGTCAACTAAGTCACGAATAATCGTTTCTACTTCTTTACCTACGTAGCCCACTTCAGTGAACTTCGTTGCTTCCACTTTAATAAAAGGTGCGTTGGCAAGTTTAGCTAAGCGACGTGCTATTTCAGTTTTACCTACGCCGGTTGGGCCGATAAGTAAAATATTTTTTGGTGTTACTTCAGCACGCAAATCTTCATTTAATTGCATGCGGCGCCAGCGATTACGAAGTGCAATAGACACGGCTTTTTTTGCTTTTGCTTGGCCAATGATATGTTGGTCAAGTTCATGGACGATTTCTCTGGGAGTCATAGCAGACATAGCAGTTCCTATTACAATTCTTCGATGGTTTGGAAGTTATTTGTGAATACACAGATATTGCCGGCAATTGTTAGGCTTTTTTCTACAATTTCATGGGCACTTAAATCGGTGTTTTCTAATAATGCAGTGGCGGCGGATTGAGCAAAATTACCACCGCTGCCGATTGCTATTAAGTCATTTTCTGGCTGCACTACATCACCGTTACCTGTAATGATCAGTGAGGCGGTTGAATCTGCAACAGCAAGGAGGGCTTCTAATTTTCGCAGCGCGCGGTCACTTCGCCAATCTTTAGCCATTTCTACTGCGGCTTTGGTTAGGTTGCCTTGGTGCATTTCAAGTTTGCTTTCAAAACGTTCGAATAGGGTAAAGGCATCAGCAGTGCCGCCAGCGAAACCAGCGATCACTTTGCCATTATAAAGGCGTCGAACTTTGCGGGCATTGCCCTTCATTACGGTGTTGCCAAGCGAAACTTGGCCATCGCCACCAATGACGACTTTATCGCCGCGACGTACACTTACAATAGTGGTCATGTTATTCCTCATCATCGAGCCGCAGGGCGACTCGTTAAAAGCGATTGATGATGAGTTAATATGGGTTAATGGGCTAAATTCAAGTCCAAAGCCAAATTCCGCAGCCAGTTATTTTGCTACGCTTGAGTTTGTTTTTGTCGCTTTCAGCTAAGCGCTTGGTTTTATAGGGGCCTAAACGTACTTTATACCAAATACCATTGGTGCCAGTGGTTTCACGTATCTCAGCAATTAAACCTGCAAAGGCAATTTTAGCTTTGAGGGTTTCAGCTTGACCATGGGTTCTAAAAGATCCGCATTGCATGACATAAGGACCTTTTTGCTCAAGCTCTTTTACTTCAACTTGAATTTCGTGTTCTTTTATTTCTTTAATAAACTCAGGCGGACGCGGTTTTGCGGGCTCAACTTTTACTGTGGGTTGCGTTGGATTTGCCTGCTGCTCTACAAGTTTTGGATCTGCATTATTTTTTACGTACCACAGGCCAAAACTAAAACCACCAACAAGAAGCATAGTTAGCAATACTAACAATACTGGAAATGGCTTTTTTGGTGGGGCTTGTTTTTTACTGGAACGTTTGCCTGGTTCTTTATTGATAAAATCGTGTCGTGCCATGGCTTTTTGTTTCTTACCTTAAATCATATCTATTGGGTCTACATCTAAGCTCCAGCGCACCTTCTGTGCTAATTTACTGGTGCTTAAATAATCGACCATCTGCGCGAGATATTGGTGTAAAAGAGGGCGATCGTGCGCTTGAATGTGTAATTGAAAACGATACTTACCTGCTACTCGCTCTAATGGAGCAGGAATTGGACCTAGCAATTGTATACCAGTTAGACCATGCACTGGAACTAAATCTGTTAAAAAATCGACGACTTGTTTTATGCTGTGTCCTTCTGCTCGCACAATTGCCATGTTGGTAATGGGGGGCAATAGTGCGTCCTCACGTTCTTGTATCGCAAAGCGGGCAAAATCTTGATAACCATTGTTTACCAAATCTTGTAATAGTGGGTGTTCAGGAAAATGAGTTTGTAGTAATACTTGCCCAGGCTCCCCGCTGCGTCCAGCTCGCCCAGCTACTTGGGTAACTAGCTGTGCCAAATGTTCTGTAGCACGAAAATCACAGGAATATAAACCGCTGTCTACGTCTAAAATCAGCACTAAGCTTACATCCGGGAAATGATGCCCTTTAGCGAGCATTTGTGTACCAACCAAGATGCGTGAGCCGCCTAAGTTAATTTCATCAAGGGCTTTTTCTAGGCTGCCTTTTCGCCGTGTTGAATCGCGATCGATGCGGCTTATCGGTGTATCTGGAAATTCACCTGTTAAAAATTCTTCAATTTGTTCAGTGCCTTTACCGTTAGGGAATATTTGTGTACTCCCGCAATCAGGGCATTGATGGGGTACTGGGTGTTGTTCACCGCAGTGGTGGCAAATCATCTGACCAATTGCTTTATGAAAGGTTGCGCTAGTGCTACAGCGCGTGCACTCACTTAACCAGCCACATTCATGGCAGATTAGCGTGGGCGAAAAACCACGGCGATTTAAAAACACCATGACTTGTTTGTTGCGCTTTAAGTGTTGGCGAATGGTTGCAAGGCTTGCATGTGCAATGCCTGCTTGATCTGGTTGGCCTTTCATATCAAGCAATTGAAATTTATTGTCGGTACTGGTTTGCGCGCGCTGAGTAAGGCTTAGTAATTGATATTTATTATTAATCGCTTTATGCAATGTTTCTAGAGCTGGCGTAGCAGAGCCGAGTATGAGCGGTATCTTATGCTGAAAAGCGCGATACGCAGCTAAATCGCGAGCGTGATAGCGTAAGGTGTCTTGTTGCTTGAAAGAGCTATCATGTTCTTCATCAACAATGATCATCCCAAGTTTTAAAAAAGGCAAAAAAATGCTCGAACGAGTACCAATTACGATTGCGCAGCTGGCTTTTTCACAAAATCGCCAGGTTTGCAGGCGTTCGTTATCGGTTAATGCTGAGTGCCATAGCATAATAGGCGTGTCGGGAAAGCGACGGCGAAACCGGTTGACTGTTTGTGGTGTTAGGCCAATTTCAGGCACTAAGACGAGTGCTTGTTCTGCGCGTTTTAACACCTCTTCAAGGCACTGTAGGTAAACCTCTGTTTTCCCGCTGCCGGTCACGCCTTCAAGTAAAAAACTATTAAAGCCAGTGCTTTGATTTATTGCTGTGCAGGCGACTGCTTGTTCTTTATTCAGCGTTGGTTTAGTACCGACTGTTGGTGCTTGCTGCTGCCACAAGTTGTCGTGCTCAATGCTTTGATTAATGAGCTCTTTGCTGATCAGACTATCAATGGTTTTTTTATTAAACCCTAACGCTTTTAATTCTGTTAAGGATGATTTACCTGATTGCGCTAATTGTTTAAGTAAATTTAATTGGCTTTTTGCTTTTAACGAAGGAAGTTTGGCACCTTTTTCAGTTAACGCGACCATCGAAATACTCGTTTTATCAGGGCAATGGCCTTGGCGTAGTGCACTTGGCAACGCTATATGGATTGTTTCACCTAGTGGGTAGCAATAATAACGAGCAGTAAATCGTAATAGATCTAGGTGGCTTGTGGTTAATATTGGCGCGTCGTCAATAACTTCAAAAATACTTTTTATTTTATTTAAAGGCACCTCGGTTGTGTCTTTAAGTGCTAAAACCACCGCAACCTTTCGTTGATTACCAAAAGGGACTAATACGCGTGAGCCAACATGTAGCTGTGAACTCAACCCATCAAGTTGCTCAGGTAGGCGATAATCAAAGGTGCGATGTAATGGCACCTTTATAGCAACTTCAACAAAACTCATAACAACTCAAATAAAAGCAAGTAAGAGTGATAATGTACTAAAATTGCAGAAAAAAGCCTACCAGCAAATAGGCTGTTTATTTTTTTTGTTTATATTATTAGCAAATAATGTATTTAAAGCTTGTCGTAGGCAGGGTTGTTGCTTAGAATACGCGTCCTAATTATTTTGATTTTAACGACGTATGGTGCCAGACTTCGGGTTTGGAGAGCGATGCGGCCTTAACTAGAGGTTTCTATGAAAGAAGGTATTCACCCTAAGTACGAAGTAATTTCAGCATCTTGTTCATGCGGAAATAAGTTCGAAACTCGTTCTACTTTGTGTAAAGACATTCACCTAGACGTATGTTCTGCGTGTCACCCGTTTTACACTGGTAAGCAAAAGATTTTAGACACTGGTGGCCGTGTTGATCGCTTTAACAAGCGTTTCGGTGCACTTAGCAGCAAGTAATTATTGCTGTTGTGTCGGAAAAAGCACCTTAGGGTGCTTTTTTTATGCCTGCAATTTAATTAAAACTGGTTAGGGCGTGTGACCTTTCGTGATTAATTTTGCAGCATGTTTGGTATTTAAGCAAGGCAGCGCCTATAGTAGTGTGGTGTTCCCCACAAATAGGCGATAACGCAGTATAAATGCCAAACATGCGCTGCCCAAAGAGTTATTCCTTGGGGCGATTAACTCTTTGTTACCTACATGGGGGTAGGCAAGGGGCGTGAGCAGGACGCGGAAGCTTTGCTCGGTTTTTACTTAGCCCACTCGATTTCAAACCTCGCGCCGCGATTAAATCGCCCCTAGATTGAACAAATTTCAATCCACAAAGGATAACACGCCCAAGTATCAGCGGTTAAATTCACCCTTTTTTACCCCTGCCTAAAGTAACCATCATTTTTAGTTTTTATAGTGACTATAGCCACTAAATAACAGACAAACAGTTAGATTTTAACTATATTCAGTAATATATTTTGTTTAATTAATTGATGTTATGTTGATAAAAAGTCATTTAATGAGCCTAAATGACGCTAACGTCGTATATTTATATCTTTTATAGGGAATGTGTATTTTAGGTGTAATAAAGTACTATTTAGATGATTTTAGAACAGGTTTTTTGATGCTTTCTTGGCGTGTTATTGCTGGATTTTGAGGTTTTTTTACAAAACTGGTCGATAAAACGCATAAAATTAACAGATCTAGCTTATAACAGGATAGACCTGATATTGCTTGAATTTAATTGTAATATAGGTATCGTTCCAAGATACAGACTATAGAATAGAACTGCTTACTCTCACTTTTAACTTACTTGCAGGATAAAATCGCGTTATGTCAGACTTTCGTGAACAAGCTTTACATTACCATTCGCACCCCGTTCCAGGAAAAATCAGTGTTGAGCTTACTAAGCCAGCCGAAACCGTACAAGATCTCGCTCTAGCTTATAGCCCTGGTGTGGCTGAGCCTGTGCGTGAAATTGCCGCAGATCCAGCTAATGCTTATAAATATACTGGCAAAGGTAATATGGTTGCAGTAATTACCAATGGTACTGCTATTTTAGGCCTAGGTAATTTAGGACCTCTTGCTTCAAAACCAGTTATGGAAGGCAAAGCTTTGTTGTTTAAACGCTTTGCTGGCCTTGACTCAATTGATATTGAAGTAAAACACACAACCACAGAAGATTTCATCAATACCGTTGCAAATATTGCTGATACTTTTGGTGGTATCAACCTAGAAGATATTAAAGCCCCAGAGTGTTTTGAAATTGAAAAAGCATTGATTGAGCGCTGTAGTATTCCAGTGTTTCATGATGATCAACACGGTACAGCTATTGTAACTGCTGCAGGTATGATTAACGCACTTGAAGTGCAGGGTAAAAGCATTGAAGATGCGATTATCGTTTGTTTGGGTGCCGGTGCGGCCGCTGTTGCATGTATGGAGCTATTAATTAAGTGTGGCGCATTGCGTGAGCACATTTATATGCTTGATCGTAAAGGTGTTATTCATACGCGTCGTGATGACTTAAATGAATATAAACAGTTGTTTGCTAACAATACAGATAAGCGCACTTTGCAAGATGTTATTGCTGATGCTGATGTATTTGTTGGTGTATCAGGACCGAACCTGCTTGCACCGGAAGATCTTAAGCTGATGGCTGATAGGCCAGTTGTTTTTGCATGTTCAAACCCAGATCCAGAAATTGCACCTGCGCTTGCTCATGGTGCGCGCGATGATTTGATTATGGCAACGGGTCGTTCTGATTATCCAAATCAAGTAAATAACGTGTTGTGTTTCCCGTTTATTTTTCGTGGTGCATTAGACGTACGTGCGAGCAAAATAAATGATGAAATGAAAATTGCCGCAGTTGAGGCAATTCGCAGTATTACTAAAGAGCCAGTGCCTGCTGAAGTATTAAAAGCAGCAG
Organism: Pseudoalteromonas porphyrae; assembly: GCF_001298125.1. Taxonomy (NCBI): domain Bacteria; kingdom Pseudomonadati; phylum Pseudomonadota; class Gammaproteobacteria; order Alteromonadales; family Pseudoalteromonadaceae; genus Pseudoalteromonas; species Pseudoalteromonas porphyrae. The sequence continues at coordinate 24,185 of NZ_LHPH01000014.1, forward strand.
GTGTTGATAAACTTGAATTTGGACCACAGTATATTATCCCTAAACCAATGGACCCGCGTTTATTACCGCGCATTGCAAAAGCAGTGGCGCAAGCGGCTATTGATTCAGGTGTTGCACAAATTGATATGCCTGAAAACTATATGGCGTAATAGGCACTATTTGGCAATAAAAAACCTCAATTCACTGAATTGAGGTTTTTTGTATCCAAATCATTGCCTGAAACAGGTGCACGTTATTTACAGGTGAAGATCAGTCTTCATTCAGGATAGGCACTTCTAAACCCATCTCTTGCATAATCTTTTTAACTTCTTCTGGTACTTTTTCTGGATTATCTTTACGTAAGTCTTCATCGTTTGGCAATGGTTGGCCAGTAAATGCGTGTAAAAATGCTTCGCAAAGTAATTCACTATTTGTTGCATGTCTAAGGTTATTAATTTGACGGCGAGTACGCTCATCAGTTAAAACCTTTAATACATTTAACGGGATCGAAACGGTGATCTTCTTAACTTGTTCTGATTTTTTCCCGTGTTCTGCATATGGGTGAATATATTCACCATTCCATTTAGCCATAAGATGTATCGTTGCCTCAGGTTGTTAATTGTTTGCGCGACCATTTTGTAGCGCAAAGATGCGGAAATTCTATCGTTTTAAAAAAGATAGTCAAATACTAGTTATTTAGCCATCTAGGGGTATAAATGTTTTGACTTCTTAAATTTGATCATCTAACCTTTTAGACGTCTAAACATCCAGTTAATATAGGTGACGGTATGAGCAAAAAAAATAAAGCGACAATCGCAGTACGTAATGGCATTGATGCTGATAAACATCACGGTGCTGTTGTGCCTCCTATCCACCTATCGACCACCTATTCATTTGCCGATTTTGATACTAAGCGCGAATATGATTATGGCCGTAGCGGTAATCCTAATCGTGATTTACTTGGCGAAACACTCGCAAAGCTTGAAGGCGGTGCCAAAGGCATTATAACTGCTACCGGCATGGCGGCAGTACATTTAGCAACACAATTACTAAATAGTGATGATACGTTAGTCATTCCACATGACTGTTATGGCGGCAGCTACCGTTTGTTTACTTCGCTTGAAAAGCGCGGCTTATTAAAATTAGTGGTTCTAGATTTAACAAACGCTGAAAACCATCAAAAAATACTTGAGATTAAACCTAAGCTAATTTGGATTGAAACACCAAGCAACCCAATTTTACGTTTAACTGATATTAAAGCGATTACGACAATTGCAAAGCAGTGCGGCGCTTTAGTTGGCGCAGATAACACGTTTTTATCACCGGCCTTACAAAACCCAATTGAATTTGGTGTTGATATTGTTGTGCATTCAACCACTAAATATATTAATGGCCACTCCGATGTTGTTGGCGGCGCTGTCATTGCAGCAACACAAGAGCTGGGTGACGAGCTTGCTTGGTGGGCAAATAATATTGGTATTACAGGTGCACCATTTGATAGTTATTTAACATTACGTGGCCTGCGGACTTTAAATGTACGTTTACGTCAGCACCAAGAAAATGCCTTTATCATTGCGCAATATTTAGAAAGTTCACCCTATGTGAGCCAAGTATATTACCCTGGTTTAGAATCTCATCCACAACATCAGTTAGCAAAACAACAACAACGTGGTTTTGGTGGCATGGTAAGTTTTGATATTGCTGGTGATGTAAATGATGCAGCAGCATTTTTAACGAGCCTAGAAGAATTCAGTTTAGCGGAATCGTTAGGCGGTGTAGAAAGCCTAATATGTCACCCTGCAACGATGACTCATGCTGGTATGGATGCAACAGCTCGCTTAGAGGCGGGTGTGGGTGATACGTTAATCAGAATTTCGGTGGGTATTGAAGATGTAAAAGACTTAGTTGCTGATTTAGAACGTGTGTTTAACAAAGTTAAGCCAGGCCAAGGTAATTGTAGTTCGACGACTACTAAGAGTAACTCGACGCAGCAAAGTACAGAGCAAACAAATTCATTCAAATTAACGCCTGCACATACGGCTTTGTGGTAATAGAAAATGGTAAATATAGTTCATAAATTTGGCGGTTCAAGCTTAAGCTCCGCGGAGCGTTATCAAGCCGTAGCAAATATTATTTTAGCACACACCGAAGCAGGTGACTGTGTCGTTGTGTCGGCAGCAGGTAAAACAACCAATACGTTGGTTAAGTTATGGCAAAGTTATCAGCAAGGTGATCAACAAGCCGTAAGTGATATTTTATTACAGCTTGATAATCATCAGCGTACTTTGATTGAGCAGCTATTAAGCCCAACAGCGCAATACGACGCAATTGATGTGTTAAAGCAAGAGTTAGCCTTAATAGCACAGCAAGCTCAACAGCAAAGCTTACAGGAAGCTTCATTGCTTGCTCACGGTGAAGTATGGTCAGCCCGTTTATTGGCTGCTTATTTACAGCAACTAGGACTTGAGGCGAAAGATATTGATGCGCGCCAGCTATTTACACTTAATGACGGGCAGTTGCTGCACCAAAAAAATCAACAAGCATGTGCAGACTTGGTTTCGGCTAACTGTATTAATGTTGTAACCGGTTTTATTGCGTCAGATTGTCAGGGTAATACGATTACTCTCGGGCGCAATGGCAGTGATTACAGTGCCACTTTATTAGGGAGTTACTGTCATGCTAATCAGGTGTCAATTTGGACCGACACGCAAGGTGTATTTAGTACTGATCCGCGTAAAGTTAAAAAAGCGCTTAAGTATTCTAAGGTCTGTCGTGGTCAAGCTAATTTACTTGCGCGTTTAGGTAACCCTGTTTTACATGCTAAGACGTTATCACCTTTGAAAAATACCGACATAAAACTAGTGGTACGCAGTAGTTATGATACGGATGCCAGTGCCACAGAAATTGTTAAAGAAGGTTACAGTAAAGCTAAACGGTTTATTACGACGTTGGAGAATATTGATTTACTGCGCATTGATCAGCTTCGTGCTGGTGAAGTGGGAGAGTTAAGTCAGTTAATTCAACATAGCCTGCATCATTTTATTCAAAATGGCGATACATACCTATTAGTACCAGCAGAAGCGACGCATCAAGTCGTCAGCCACCTGCAAGGGCGAGCTAATATTATAGAATCAAATTTACATGGTTGTGCGGTTGTTGCGCCACGCAATGATGTAACTCAGTTACTTGAGCAAGCAACGCAGGTGCTGAGTGAGCAAAGTTTAGCGCCGCGTTTTAGTCATCAAGATAATGATTATTTACTACTGCTTACCGATCAATCTATTGATAGCGATGTACTTACATTACTGCATGACAAGTTAATAAATAAAGGTCAAGAGCTCGCGATCATTGTTGCTGGTATTGGTAATGTAGGTGAGGTATTTATTGATCAATTAAGTCAGCAGCTTAATCGCTTACAGCAGCATTTTAGTGTCAAGCTCGTTGGTTTATTGCGTTCACGTTCTATGTTATTTAGCCCAAGTGGTATAACACTTGAACAGTGGCAAACGCAATGGCAAAACGAGGCTGTAGACTACCAAGAAGCAGATCTGTTAGCACATATTGGTGAATTAGATTACGAACATAAAGTAGTGATTGATATTACAGCGAGTGAAGCGTTTAGTAAGCTTTACCCTGCGTTTGTTAATTTAGATTGTCATATGATTAGTGCTAATAAATATGCCGGTACAGCAAATAACGACTGGTATCAAAGTTTGCGTCAAAACTTAGCTGAGCGTAACTTATTGTGGCGTTATAACACCAGTGTGGGTGCCGGTTTACCGATTAACTTCGCATTAGCTGATTTACAAAACAGTGGCGATTGTATTACTCATATCGAAGGGGTTTTTTCGGGTACTTTATCTTGGTTGTGCAGTAGCTATGACGGTAGTGTAGCATTTTCAGATTTAGTATTAGAAGCGCAGAAGATGGGCTTTACTGAGCCTGATCCGCGCGAAGATTTATCTGGTCGCGATATGCAGCGCAAGTTACTTATTTTAGCGCGTGAGCTTGGACTTACGCTTGAGTTAGATGATATCGCATTAACACCGTTAATGCCTGCAGAGTTAGCACAAGGGGATTGGCAGTCATTCTTGGATAAAAAACACTTACTTGATAATTTTATTGCTGAAAAAGCGCAAGACGCGGCCAAAGATAATAAAGTACTGCGCTACACTGGCGCATTATCAATTCTTGATGGCAAAGTAACGGCTAAAGTTGGTTTAGCCTATGCGACACAAGGCGATGCACTTGCTAATTTAACACCAGGCGATAATATTTTTGTGATTAACAGCCAGTGGTATAGCGATAATGCGTTAGTTATTCAAGGCCCCGGCGCAGGTAAAGAAGTCACCGCTGCGGGTGTGCATTCTGATTTATATTGGTTAGTACAAAACTTAAAGTGATGCCAAGTTAAGTTATGAGAAACATAACAAAAAAGCGCCAAGTTGGCGCTTTTTTAGTTTAAAAGAGACTATATTCTGTTTAAAATAGCTCTTCTTCCGTTTTTGTGTCTTCTTCAAATATATTTTCTACATCTTGCAGTACATATTTAGTAGGTGCAGTACCTTTATCAAAATATTCAAAGCGGCTAGTGTAGTCATTCTTTTTACTTAATAGTCCTGTTGCTAAGTCGATACGTACCGATACTAGATCTTCAGGCGGTTCGATCGGCGCCTCAGGCTTACCATCAAGCGCTACACGCATAAAATCAACCCATGCAGGCTGTGCTGTTTTTGCACCAGACTCAGCACCGGAGATTTGAGCACTGGATAAGTTATTGTTGTAAGTTGAGCGTCCAAGTGGATTGCCTGGATTATCAAAACCTACCCAAACGGTTGTTAATACGTTTCGATTGAAACCACTAAACCAAGTATCAACAGAGTCATTGGTTGTACCAGTTTTGCCAGATAAATCGCGTCGATCTAATGCTTGTGCGCGCCAACCTGTACCACTCCAGCCTGTTTTATGACTCCAACTGCCACCACCCCATATAGCGCTGTTCATAGCGTCAGCAACTAAGAATGCATTTTGTTTAGAAATGACACGCGGAGCACAGCGGGGGAGGGCGGGTATATCTGCGTTATTTTGGTCGTGTTGATTTAATTGTGTCGTTGTTAACGTTTGATCTGCAAATAGCTCATTTTCTATAGCATCACAGGTTAACAAAGGCTCAGTTTTAAATAGTACTTCACCAGTAAAGTCTTGGATTTCGCTTATAAAATAGGGTGAAATCAAATGGCCACCGTTTGCAAATGCACTCATACCACGGGCAAGTTCTATCGGTGTTATTGAAGCACTGCCTAATGCCAAAGATTCACTGCGATTGATATCTGTATTTTGAAAACCAAACTTAAGTAAATGATCCGCTGTACGCTGCAAACCAACACCACGTAATAAACGCACTGAAATAACGTTTTTAGATTGTGCTAAGGCGCGGCGAATACGAATAGGACCATTATATATCGCAGGGCTATTTTTAGGTCGCCATGCAACACCTAGGCTTTTATCCCACTGATTAATTGGCGCATCGTTTAAAATTGAGGCCAGCGTATAACCACTGTCAAGCGCAGCAGAGTAAATGAAAGGTTTAATATTTGAGCCGACTTGTCGTTTTGCTTGAACTGCACGATTATATTGGCTTTGTTCAAAGCTATAGCCGCCGACAATGGCCTTAATTCGGCCATCATTAGGGTCTAAAGACACTAATGCACTTGATGCTTCAGGAAGTTGGCTAAGTACATAGCTATTGTCTTTATTTTTGCGAAGCCAAATTTGCGCGCCTGGGTTGAATATATCGCTTACTTTTTTAGGCGGAAAACTTTGGCGGTAGCGCGTAATGTATTTACGCGCCCATTTTAAACCATCCCAATCAAGCGTCACTTGTTCGCCATTTTTGAGTAACGCAGTTGCTGTTTTTTCATCAACGCTCAGTACGGCTGCTGCCAGTAATGGGCCAATTTCCTTTACTGATTTGAGTTTATCTATAATATCAGCGTGGCTTAATGCGGTTTGAGCCTCAAAATCCCACAGTAACTGCGTTATACCTCGGTAGCCGTGGCGCATATCGTAAGCATGTAAATTATCAACAATTGCTGTTTGAGCTGCTTTTTGTACATCAGACTCAACGCTGGTATAAACTTTAAAACCAGTGTTGTAAGCGCGTTCATAGCCATAGCGTTCGACCATTTCTGCGCGTACCATTTCAGAGATGTAAGGTGCGTATAACTCAATCTCAGCACCATGGAAACGGGCTGTAATTGGCTCGTTAATCGTACTTTCGTAGAGTTCACGTGTTATGTGTTTTTCATCAAGCATTCGGCCAAGTACAACGTTTCGTCGAGCTTTAGCACGTTCAGGATTACGAATAGGGTTTAAGGCAGAAGGGGCTTTTGGTAAACCTGCTAGCATCGCCATTTGTGCTAAAGTTAATTCCTTCAGTTCTTTTCCGTAGTATACTTGAGCTGCAGCACCAATACCGAAAGCACGATTGCCTAACTCAATCTTATTAAGATACAAAGCAAGTATTTCATCTTTGGTTAGTAAGTTCTCAATATGCAGTGCAATGAAGATTTCTTTAACTTTACGAATATAGGCTTTTTCTCTTGTTAAGAAAAAGTTACGAGCAAGCTGCATTGTAATAGTACTTGCGCCTTGTTTTTTCTCGCCAGTTGAAACAAGCACTAGCGCTGAGCGTACGATACCGATAGGATCAATGCCTATATGATCGTAAAAACGGGAGTCCTCAGTAGCCAAAAGTGCGTCAATTAATGGTTGAGGGATCTCATCTATCGTAACGGGAATACGTCGTTTTTCACCAAATTGGTTGATGAGCAGCCCGTCGCGAGAAAAAACTTGCATCGGTGTTTGCAGTTGTACATCTTTTAAAACTTGCACACTGGGGATGTCAGATTTAACGTAATAATAAAGGCTTAGTAAAGTAATAAGCCCAAGAAATGTGCAAATGATAAAAAATTGTAAAGTTCGTTTGAATAAAATCACGTATATTTTCCCGAAATGGACTCCCAATTAGAATCGTAGACTGATAGTATATATTGATTAAAAAATGAATAATATTTTTTCAGACAAAAATTATAACTTGTTTATTATTAAAACAAAGGCAAAGTTGCAAACATGTTAAGCCAATTCTTTAATAAGTCGTCATCTGTGATGATAGGGATAGACATCGGTTCACACGCTATCAAAGCGGTGTTACTGAATGAAACGGACAGTGGCTATCGGCTAGAGGCGTTAGCAATTGAGCCCATGCCCAAAGGCGCAATGTCCGAACGTAGCATTCAAGATATTGAAGCTATTGGGAACATTATAAATAAATTAAAACGTAAATTGCCTAAGACGGTTCAATTTGCGGCGGTTGCAGTATCTGGGCAAACCGTTATCACGAAAGTGATTTTTATGGATGTTACGCTCAGTGATGCCGAACTGGAATCACAGATAGAAATAGAAGCAGATAGCCTTATTCCCTATCCACTTGATGAAGTTAGCCTTGATTTTGAAAAACTGGCAACTAATGAAGCGGACCCATCAAAAATGAACGTATTGCTTTCAGCAGCTCGAACAGAGAGTGTTGAAGCGAGGGTTGGTGCTCTGGAGACCGCAGGTTTGATTGCCAAGGTTGTAGATGTTGAAAGCTACGCGTTAAGCCGTGCTATGGACGTTTATTATCAACAACTACCAAGTGATGCATTTAACAAATGTGTTGCTGTGGTTGATATAGGTGCAGTGTTGATGTTGGTCAGCGTGGTGCTCGGCGGTGAAACAATCTATACGCGAGACCAGGTTTTTGGTGGTGATCAATACACAAATAGTATTGTAGCTTACTATAACAAAAGCTTTGATGAGGCCGAGATAGGTAAAACAACGGGTGATTTACCACCTAATTATACCTTTGAGGTTCTAGCGCCTTTTCAAACTTCGTTGTTACAGCAAGTTCGACGTGCTGTACAAATGTTTTTAACCACCAGTGGCAAAGATCAAATAGATTACATTGTCTTGACTGGTGGCACAGCCATGATAGATGGTCTTGATAGATTGTTAATTGAAGAGTTAGGTATACATACTATTGTTGCTGAGCCTTTTGAAAATATGGATGTTTCACCTAAAGTTGACCGCAATGTGCTCAAGCGTCATCGTACGCAGTTTGCAATTGCAACAGGACTGGCATTAAGGAGTTTTTCATCATGCCACATATAAATCTGCTGCCATGGCGTGAACAGCAACGAAAGCAATCACAAAACAAGTTTGCTACGATCTTATTTTTGGTGGTGTTTGTGAGCTTTTTGAGCATGTATATGCTGAGCACGTATTATGGCAATCTTAGAGATGGTCAAAATATTAAGAATAATTATTTAAGTACTGAAATAACTCAGTTAGACATGCGGATTCGTGAAATACGAGAGTTAGATAAAAAGAAAGAAAGCTTGCAGCAGCGTATGCGACTAATTGAAGAGTTGCAGAGTAACCGAAATCTTGGCACCCAAATTATGGATGAAGTTGCCAAAATTGTACCAGCCGGAGTTTATCTAACGAAGTTAGAGCGCCGCGGTAATACAATTCATGTGGTTGGGCGTAGTGAATCTAATAATCGTCTATCGACCATGCTACGCGAAGTGCAAGGCTCCTATTTATTAGAAAAGCCCACCATGCAAGGTATTGTTGCGGGTGAAACGTCATCACGTCTGTTGAGTGATTTTAATATGGAATTTTATGTAAAAGCCTTTGATAAAATTGGAGAGGTTAAGCAATGAGCCTTGATATCAAAGCATTGACAGAAATCGAATGGAATGAGATCGAATTAGAAAATATTGGTGATTGGCCAATTGTAGTGAAAATAATTTGCTGTGCATTTATTGCTGCCTTAGTCTTGTTTTTTAGCTACAGCTTATTGGTTTCTGATGAGATTGACAGTTATCATAGCTCTGTTTCGCAAGAAGTTGAGCTACGAAGCACTTATCGTGTTAAGTACGCTGTAGCCAGCAATTTAGAAATTTATCGCCAACAAATGGTTGAAATGGAAGAGAAGTTCTCTCTACTTTTAAAGCGATTACCCACCTCGAATGAAACGCCTGGTTTGCTAGATGACTTATCATATGTAGGCACTACAAGTGGTTTAACCTTTTTAAAAATTGGTTGGCTACCAGAAGTTGAAAAAGAATTTTATACCGAGTTACCGATTAAAATTGAAGTGGTAGGGACTTATCATGAATTTGGAGACTTTGTCGGAAAGGTAGCTCAACTGCCGCGTATTGTAAGCCTGCATGACTTTTCTGTTAATAGTTTTAGCTCAGGAAAGCTAATATTTAGTGTTGTAGCGAAAACATACCGCTACGAGAGTGAACCCAAAAAAGTAGGGGCTAAAAAATGAAAAAGTTAGCGCTTATCTTTTTTGCCACCGCACTGATCACAGCATGTAATGATGATACCTCTGAACAAAAAGAGTTTATTGATCAGGTTAAAGCCAGTACAACGCCAAAAGTTGAGGCAATCCCTAAGCTAATTCAGTTTGAGCATTTTGAATATAACTCGCGACAACTACGTAGTCCTTTTGTTGCACCACAGCCTGAAATTATTCAAAATAATATGATACAAGTAAAAAACTGCCTACACCCAGATCCAAAGCGTATGCGTGAACCTTTAGAAAAATACCCTTTGGATAATTTAGCGATGAAAGGAACATTAGGGTCAAGTGGTGAAATGTGGGCATTAATAAGAGCCGCAGACGAAACCTTGCATAGAGTGACTATTGGGGATTATTTAGGTTTGTATCATGGCGAAGTTCAAAATGTTAAAAGTGATTTTATAGAATTGTTAGAATTAATTCCCGATGGGTCTGGTTGTTGGAAAGAGCGCCTGACGAAGCTTGAAATGTTAGAGGCGCCAAAGAATGACGCGAGTTAAAAATCAAAAAGGTAAAAATAAAATGTATAAGGGAGTATCTTGGAGTCGTCGCATTCATCATGTCATGTTTGTTGTTGTAGCCCTGTTTATAACACAGTCAGCGATCGCAGCACCGCTGTTATATGATATTCGTTATAATCCTTTATTAGCTGGAGAAACGGAATTACAGCTAGTATTTGACGAAGAGTTAAAACAAGCACCTAAAGTTCAGGTGTTTAATAACCCAGCTCGCATTGAAATGCGTTTTAACGCAATGGATGTTGACGATGATCTTGGTGACGTGCAAATCAACCAGTCAGGTATAGTGAAAGTTAGCAGTGTTGCCACTGATGGTAATTTAGTTGTTACTGTTCACTTAGAGCGATTAAAAATTTATCAAACTAAAGTAAAAGATAACCTTTTATCACTGCATGTTTCAGATAACCCTTTAGCAATAGAGGCGACTCCAGAAGGTGAGGCTAGTGACGCCAATGGCAGTTATATAAACAGTATTCAATCGATTGATTTTCGCCGTGGCGAAAAAGGAGAGGCGCGCGTTCTTGTCTTCTTAAAGGACACTCAAGCGGCTATTGATGTACATGAAAGTGGTGGTAAGATTATTGTAGACTTCCATCATACAGATATTCTCGATGAGCTTTTGTATGAATTGGATGTGCTTGATTTTGGTACGGTCGTCAGCTCAATTGAGACATTTAAAGAAGGTAGTGTAAGTAGAATGGTGGTTGCACCTAATGCAGCTTTTAAATTTACTTACCAGCAAATAGAAAACATTCTTACTTTAAGTGTAGAAAAAGATAATACTCAACGTTCATATTTAGATGGTGGCAAGGAATATCAGGGTCGTCCTATGACTCTAAATTTTCAAGACATCTCAGTACGCGCCGTTTTGCAAATTATTGCAGGGTACAACGACTTTAACTTGGTAACGAGTGATTCTGTTGAGGGAAATATTACTTTGCGCTTAGATGGCGTTGCCTGGGATCAAGCCTTAGATGTAGTCTTAAGAGTTAAGGGCCTAGATAAGCGTATGGATGGTTCAATCTTAATGGTTGCTCCATCAGAAGAATTTGCAGAGCGTGAAGCGAAAGAGCTTAAAGCAAAGCAACAAGTTGAAGAGTTAGAGCCGTTATACAGTGAGTACATTCGTTTAAATTATGCAAAAGCAGAAGAGTTTGCTGATTTATTAAAAACGGATACTAACAGTATTATAAGTCAGCGCGGCAGTGTATCTGTTGATAAGCGTACTAATACGCTTCTAATTAAAGATACGGTTGGTAGTATTGAAAGTATTCGCCGAATGGTTGAAACGCTAGATATCCCAGTAAGGCAGGTTTTAATAGAATCTCGTATGGTAACAGTGCGTGATAATGTAAAAGAAGATTTGGGTATTCGTTGGGGATTCAGTGATCAGCAAGGCAGTGATGGTATTTCAGGGACTTTAGAAGGCGCTAATACAATTTCTAATGGCACAATACCAGGTGTATCCGATCGCTTAAATATCAACTTACCTATTGCGAACCCAGCGGGCAGTATTGGTATGCACGTTGCTAAACTGGCAAATGGTACTTTGATAGATTTAGAGTTAACGGCGTTGGAAGAAGAGAATCGCGGTGAGATTATCGCAAGTCCACGTATTACGACTGCAAACCAACAAAAAGCGAGGATTGAACAAGGTACTGAAATACCTTATGTCGAATCAGCTTCAAGTGGTGCAACAACCGTAACATTTAAAAAGGCAGTACTAAGTCTCGAGGTGACGCCTCACATCACACCAGATAATAAAGTGATACTCGATTTAGTAATTACCCAAGATACACGTGGTGATACAGTACAGACGGGAACAGGCCAAGCGGTTGCTATTGATACACAGCAAATTAAAACGCAAGTATTGGTAGAAAATGGCCAAACAATTGTACTGGGTGGAATATTCCAACAACAGATCATTAATTCAACCAAAAAGGTACCATTATTGGGCGATATTCCTTATTTAGGCGTATTGTTTAGAAGTACCAGTGAGTTTAATGAGAAAAAAGAGTTGTTGATATTTGTAACACCTAAGATTCAGGTTGATTAATTTCGCTCTCGACTTGTGTTAGTTTAATATTTTTGTAGCGTTTTATTTTTTAGTTGATGAGTACTTAAATACTCACCAACTTGGATTTTAAACGGCTATAATATGAGAATGTTTTTACCCATATTGAAATGCAAATGTGGGTAAAAATAGAGAGAATGGTGGAAATATTGTGTTATTAAGCCATAGAAAAGTTATGGCTTAGGTATCACACCATAATAAAAGCACTTTGGGTTGGATGTTTTTTGACCGCAAAATGTTAGCCGAACCTATTTTTGGTCGGTTTTTTCTTAATCAATGAGCATTTATTCATTTTAATTGCTCGTTAGTTGGCTTTTTGTTCTATTTGACTTGAAATACCTAATCAATTACTGAGATAATCCCCTCCTTAATTTTGGGGCCAGGTCGTTAGGCGGGGTTTTATTTCAAATTTTAGAGTTCGTTTGTACTAAAAGATATGGCTGAGAAACGTAATATATTTCTAGTTGGTCCTATGGGGGCTGGCAAAAGCACAATTGGTCGTCACATTGCTGACCAATTGCACCTTGAATTTGTCGATTCTGATCAAGAAATCGAACGCCGTACCGGTGCAGATATTGCCTGGGTGTTCGATCTTGAAGGTGAAGAAGGCTTTCGACTTCGTGAAGAAGGCGTCATTGGTGACTTAACCGAAATGCAAGGTATTGTACTTGCAACTGGTGGTGGTTCCGTGATGAGTAAAGAAGTTCGAAATAAGCTTTCGGCTCGAGGTATCGTTGTATACCTAGAGACACCTATCGAAAAGCAAGTTGCACGCACGCAGCGCGACAAGCGTCGCCCATTACTGCAAACAGAAGAAGCACCTCGTGATGTATTAGAGCGCTTAGCTGAAGAACGCGAACCGTTATATAAAGAAGTTGCTGATTTTACTGTACGCACTGATGAGCAAAGCGCTAAAGTTGTTGCTAATCAAATCATTGAGAAATTAGATTTTTAAATACCAATAAGAAAGGATGCTAGCGATGCTTGAATTAACTGTTAATTTAGACGAGCGAAGTTATCCTATCTATATTGGTCAATCTGCACTTCAACAGACTGACAGGCTACTTCATCATATTGGTGATTGTCGACCTATCATTATCACTAATGACACCATTGCACCTTTATACTTAAGTGATGCAATGGCGTTATTAGCTGATTTAAATCCGCTAAATTTTATAATTCCAGATGGTGAGCAATATAAATCACTAGAATGGTTTGAGAAAATTTCAGCATTCCTACTTGAAAATAATTGTGGCAGAGATACCTGTTTAATCGCTCTTGGTGGTGGTGTTATAGGTGATCTTACTGGCTTTGTTGCTGCGTGTTATCAACGCGGTGTTCCGTTTATTCAAGTACCAACTACATTACTATCGCAAGTTGATTCATCAGTTGGCGGTAAGACAGCGGTTAACCATCCTTTGGGTAAAAACATGATTGGGGCATTTTATCAGCCACAAGCTGTGTTTATCGATACTAAATCATTGCATACACTCCCTGCTCGTGAATTTGCAGCCGGTATGGCTGAAGTCATAAAATATGGTTTAATTTACGATATTGAGCTATTTGGTTTTTTAGAGAACAATGTTGCTCAGTTACAAGCTTTGGATGAAGAAACAATTCAGCATGTTATTTTTCGTTGTTGTGAAATCAAAGCGTTAATAGTTGCACAAGATGAAAAAGAAGCAGGTCTGCGGGCTTTACTTAATTTGGGTCATACATTTGCTCATGCAATTGAAGCTCAAATGGGGTACGGACAGTGGCTACATGGCGAAGCTGTAGCGACAGGTATGGTATTAGCTGTGCAACTTGCACATACGCGAGGTGATTTAACCGAGCAAGAAGTGACAAGAGTGTGTGACTTGATTACCAAGTATAATTTACCAGTTGTGATCCCTGAGATTATGACTAGTGAGCACTTTTTGCATCATATGCGTAAAGATAAAAAGAATAAAAAAGGGACTATTCGTTTTATTTTACCTACTCAATTTGGCCAATGTGCATTGGTTGATGATGTCTCAGATCAGCAAGTCCGAGATTTAATAGGGCGCTAATGCAATCGCAAATCTTACCAAGCCGTGCGGCTTTGGTTGATCGTATTGCCCTTCAGTTTGAATACGGGCAAAGTCTTATTGCTCTGCTAGGCTCTTCAGGGCTTGGTAAAAGTTACCTTCTAGAAACCTTCATTACAGATAAATATAGCGACTTTAATAAAGCATTTGTTCAGCTATCGGCTCGAATGACCGACGTTCAATTAATGGGTGAATTACTTGAACAGAGCTTTCGTGCACCATTAATAGATCAAAACCTTAGTTTGTCAGAGAATTTTTATCAGCTTGCGAAGCAGCAAAATTGTGGTGCGTGTTTATGGGTTCTCGATGGTGGAAGACACCTGTCAGATGAAATGGCTGAAGAGTTAGTTAAACTTGCAAAGCAAAGTCCCACTACGTTGTATATCTTAGTTGCCACACAGGTTGTGGCACAATTTAGTAGTAGTGTAGAAATTCATCTTGAAGCGTTATCAATTGCTGAAAGTAAGCAGCTTATGAGCTGGTATTTTAAAGATCTCCCGATAAATGAAGATCCTGTTTTTCAAACTTTTTTGCATGAAACTCACGGTAATCCTAGTTTACTCTTAGCTTGGGAGCCGACCCTGCATAGCGCAAAAGTTGAACCAAAAGCGAAGCCATCATGGCCAATTCATTTAGTAACATTAATGCTGATTATTATGTTATTGATTATTGGTTTTTTATACCAGTCAGATATGACTCGTTGGTGGAAAGACGTTTATCAGGCGCAGCCTGAGCAAGCAATTCCTACCGCATTAAGTGTTAACACGTTTAAATCAGGTGCTGAGGATAGACAGAACACAGATGTAATTACATTGGCCGATAATACGGATAGTGAGCAGTTGCTTGTAGATGAAAGTATTGAAACAAAGAGTAGTAAAGTTAATGCTATCGCCAACGATACATCAATTGAGCTTGATGCAATTGAGTCACCCTCTGCCACTCATAAAAATAACGTAGCGGCTATTTTAGATAGTTTAGCCATAAGTGAGCAAAAGAAAGATCCAGTAAATATTGTTGAACAACCAAGCAAGGTAATCGACGTTTCGATTGCAGAATTACCAGCAGATAATGCGTGGTATTTATCACAAACGGACAACAATGTAGTTATTCAATTATTAGCCGTTACTCAGCAGTCTGTTAGTGAGCAATTTATTGCCCAACAGCAATTACAAGCAAATGCTAAAGTGTACCAAACATGGCGCAATGAAAAGCTGTGGTGGGTTGTCACCTATGGTAATTATCCAAGTATGCAAGCAGCGCGCGCTGTGTTACCAAGCCTACCCGAGCAAGTTCGTAAAAATCAGCCTTTTTATAAAAAAATTGCCAAAATAAAACAAGAAATTGCATTACTAGATCAGTAAATTAGTACTGATTAGTGTAAAATTGCGATACACACGTTTGAAGTAAAGAGCCGATGCAGAAAAAGA
This sequence comes from Pseudoalteromonas porphyrae, assembly GCF_001298125.1. Lineage (NCBI taxonomy): Bacteria > Pseudomonadati > Pseudomonadota > Gammaproteobacteria > Alteromonadales > Pseudoalteromonadaceae > Pseudoalteromonas > Pseudoalteromonas porphyrae. Next base: position 39,667 of record NZ_LHPH01000014.1, read on the forward strand.
CCAGAGCCTTCCTTAAATGGGCCGGCGGAAAATACAGCTTAGTTGAAGATATTAGTGCCCGTTTGAATCTAGCGAGCAAGCATGCTGACACATTAGTTGAACCGTTTGTGGGTGCTGGTTCAGTATTTTTAAATACTGATTTTAAGCATTATATTTTAAATGATATAAATGCTGATCTGATCAATCTTTATAACGAATTAAAAAGTTCGCCAGATGAATTTATAAGTGATGCAAAAAAACTGTTTGTAGATCTTAATAACCATGCTGATGCTTACTATGATTACCGTGTGCAGTTTAATCAAAGTAATGACATTTATGAGCGTGCTATTTTATTTTTGTACATGAATCGTCATGGCTACAATGGTTTGTGTCGTTATAATCTGAAGGGAATTTTTAATGTTCCATTTGGTAAGTATAAACGTCCTTATTTTCCTGAAAAAGAAATGTACTTTTTTGCTGAGAAAGCGCAGCAAGCCACATTTACCTGTCTAGGTTATGATGATGTGTTTAAGTTAGTACCCAGCAATGCGGTAATTTACTGCGATCCACCGTATGTGCCTTTAAGTAAAACAGCGTCATTTACCTCTTATGCTAAAGGGGGCTTTAATTTAGATGATCAAGCGAACTTAGCGAACTTAGCTGAGCAAGCAGCCTTTGAGCAAAAGACACCGGTATTGATTTCGAACCATGATACTGTCTGGACGCGAAAAATATACAGTCAAGCAACGCTGAATGAAATTCAAGTAAAGCGGACTATCAGCCCAAAAGGTGGTTCACGCAATAAAGTAAATGAACTAATGGCTATGTATTTAGCACCCAAGTCACCACGCCATAAATAGCGGCTACAAAAAATACAAATAAAACAATAGCGATGAGAATAATACTCAATGGGGAGTGTTGTTTGAAGTCAGATTGGCGCTTTTTTTCAGATTGCACACCAAAAAAAGCCGCTACGACACTTTGTAGAGCATCGAGTAGTTGTCGCATTTAATTAAAAGTTCGGGCTAAGTGAGCGTGCTTTTTTTGGTTCATCTGAGCTGGTAAGCAATTCTAATAAATCTAAGTAATGAAATTGTGCACTACGGCTGTCGCCAGTGATCCAAGACATCCAACTAGACTCTTGTTCAAGGTGCATACAGTGAACAGGTACGACAGAGATAACCTCTGCATTGTTTTGGCAATGATTGGCAGCGATGATTACATCATCATTTTGAGAAAAATAGGTTACTGTTAAAGTAGTGACAACAGTAGCAATTAAGATCCCAGTTTTAAAAGCACGCATTTTATCTAACCCAAAGTGGTATGACTTACCCAAGCATACATAAAGAATGCTTAAATAACAACCTTAATTTATACTTAACAAATATAAATGTTTAATATAATTAATAGCTTAAGGTAAATGTAATGTTTTAAAAAAGTTGTTTTTTAATTGCTCTTTAGATATCTGCAATAGAGCATATGTTCTATATTGGGATGATCCTTGGGGATCTTCGCTATTTGGGTTACATTAGGCACATACATGCAATTTAGGCTGTGACTCATAAAGAGTTAGCCACAATCGAATCTATGGGTTTGTTTATGTTAGATACTTTGCCAAAATATTTAATCGCTCCGTCAATTTTATCAGCTGATTTTGCGCGATTGGGAGAAGATGTTGATCGTGTTTTAGCCGCAGGTGCGGACGTGGTCCATTTTGATGTCATGGATAACCATTATGTGCCAAACTTAACCATCGGCCCTATGGTTTGCAAGGCGTTGAGAGATTACGGTATTACAGCGCCAATTGATGTGCATCTAATGGTAAAACCGGTAGATAGCTTGATCCCGCAATTTGCCGAAGCTGGCGCATCCATTATTACTTTTCATCCAGAAGCAAGTGAGCATATAGATCGCACTTTACAGTTGATCAAAGATCACGGCTGTCAAGCGGGTTTAGTATTCAACCCAGCTACGAGCTTAAGCTATTTAGAGCATGTGATTGACAAACTCGATGTGATCTTACTTATGTCGGTTAATCCAGGGTTTGGCGGACAGAGTTTTATTCCTCATACTTTGGAAAAGTTACGCCAAGCACGAAAAATTATTGATGATTCAGGCCGTGCAATTCGTTTAGAAGTTGATGGTGGTATTAAAGTCGATAATATTGGTGCTGCTGCAGAAGCTGGTGCTGATATGTTTGTTGCGGGCTCTGCAATTTTTAATCAGCCAGATTATAAAGTGGTTATTGATCAAATGCGTGAGCAATTACAGGTTGTTAAATAATGAAATATGAAGCCGCTTTGTTTGATCTAGACGGCACCCTTGTCGATAGTGTGTATGATTTATATATAGCGATGAATCTGACTTTATCTGACTTAGCTTTTCCGATTGTAAGCCAGCGTTTAGTCGAAAGTTGGGTGGGTAATGGCATTGATGTTTTGGTTAAACGAGGCTTAAGTGGCGATATGCAAATAAGTGAGCATTTAGACTCAGGGCTTGCAGATAAAGCGATTGCACTTTTCTATGGTCACTATGAACAGCAGGTCGGCGAGTACAGCGTATTATATCAACATGTAGAAACAGGTCTGGCGGCATTACGCGGTATGCCAAAAGCGTTAATCACTAATAAAGCACGACGCTTCACTGAAAAGCTACTTGATAAGTTGGCTTTAACAAGTCATTTTGATGTAATAGTATGTGGTGATGATATGGCTAAAAAGCCGTCACCTGAGCCACTGTTGTTTGCTTGTCAGCAATTAAATGTACAAGCGAGCCAAGCAATTATGATCGGTGACTCAAAAAGTGATATTTTAGCGGCGCAAGCAGCCAGGATAGATGTGGTTGCGTTGACTTATGGTTATAACCAAGGGGAGAGTTTAAGTGATTATAATCCGCAGTACCTCTGCGGTACATTCTTAGATATACTACCGGTGCTTAATCAGCGGTAAACGACATTTAATTTTAGTATTTTAATTTTAGCAATATAAAGGAACATCATGAGTAAACCAGTAGTGTTAAGTGGCATTCAGCCAACCGGTGGTATGACAATAGGCAACTATGTTGGCGCTATTAACCAGTGGCTTAAGCTACAGGAAGACCACGAAAGTTACTTTATGCTGGTTGACTTGCATGCGATAACAGTACGCCAAGATCCAAAGTTGCTTCGGTCACGTGTATTAGATGGCATCGCGCTTTATGCCGCATGTGGTATTGATCCAGAAAAAGCCGCGTTATTTGTGCAATCACAAGTGCCAGAGCATGCACAATTAGGTTGGGTATTAAATTGTTATGCGCAAATGGGTGAGCTGAATCGCATGACCCAGTTTAAAGATAAATCATCAAAGCATGCTAACAATGTGAACGTTGGTTTATTTGCTTACCCGGTATTACAGGCCGCTGATATTTTGCTTTATCAAGCAGATCAAGTACCAGTGGGAGATGATCAAAAACAGCATTTAGAACTTACGCGTGATATCGCGACACGTTTTAATAATTTATACGGCGATGTGTTCACAGTTCCTGAACCTTATATCCCTGAGTTCGGCGCGCGTGTAATGAGCTTACAAGATCCACTTAAAAAAATGTCTAAATCTGATGAAAATCCAAATGGTTACATCATGTTGTTAGATGAACCGAAAAAGATTGAGAAAAAGCTGAAAAAAGCAGTAACTGATTCAGACGAGCAGGCACGTATTTATTTTGATCGTACTGAAAAACCAGGTGTATCTAATTTACTTACTCTTATGTCAGTAGCAACTAAACGTTCAATTGAAGAGTTAGTGCCAGAGTACGAAGATAAAATGTATGGTCATCTGAAAAAAGACACCGCTGATGCTGTTGTTAGCATGATTGAGCCAATTCAAGCGCGCTTTAAAGAAATTCGTGAAGATCAAACATTGCTTGATAACATCATGAGGACAGGAGCCGAAAAAGCCAGCGCACGTGCAGAGGTAACGTTAAAGGCAGTTTACAATGCACTAGGATTTATACCACGCCCGTAATCTCGCTTTAGTCGATAAAAAACCGCTTTCGAATACTATTTCGAAAGCGGTTTTTTATTTTTAAGCAAATCGTATTCTATCTACACTAACATATTGGCAGTGTAGCTTTTATTAAACAGCATTATAGGTTATCGAGCTTATCTGATAATTCTTTGTTTATTTTTTTGTGTATGTCGCTCATTGATTTTTCTAAGCTCATATCTAGTTTTGTACTTAAGCTGCTTTGAAATGCTTGTTCTTTTGTATGTGAGTATTGTGTTATCGATTTAGGGAGGTGAGCACTGCTAAGTTGTTGCATTACTAACTCAGGCTTACCCGCCGCCATTGTCGCAGATGAAGTAAATGCCGCCGTGATAATTAATGCTGATAGTGTTTTTTTGATTAAATTTTTCATAATAGAATCCTATTGTTTATTTAATATATAAGAGCAAAAGTTAACTGCGAATAGTTTAGCGGTTAGGTTTGCTGTTGACGGTGATAAGAATAGCGCTAGGGTTTACTAAAGTCGCTTATCTAGATATAAGCAATTAATTGATAAGGTTCTTTGTTTTATTATCATTTAAAATCATGGTGTTACTTTTAAATGTTATATTTATAGATAAGGTTTCACTACATAATTACTCGTCCCTGTGCTAGGGTTGCAGCATACAAAAAAAGAAATAATGATTATGAATTATCAAATCGGACCTTGGCAATTTATTGAAAGTCGCTGTGTTGTCGTTGCAGAAAATATAGAACGAGAATTAGATCCGTTACTGGTTAAATTACTCATGCACTTTATTAGTAAGCCACAACAAATTATTGCTCGCCAAGAGCTGGTTGAGCAGGTATGGCGGCAAAGTTTTGTTGATGATAATGCCATCAACCGCGCTATTTCAGAGCTTCGTAAGCAACTATCTCACCCTGTAGAAAAAGCACCTTTATTAAAAACTCACTATCGTAAAGGCTATAGCTTGAGCGTTGCGGTGACATTGTTAACGGCAACGGAATTAACGACAACTGAGCAAGCGAAAATAGGGCTGCCCTCAAAAACAGCTATAAAGGAGTCCTTAGATAGCAAAAACGTAGGATCCACGGTTATAGAAACGCTTACTGAGCACAATAATCTAGAATCACTTGATGTTGTGAAGTCGAATAAAAGTAAGCAATACGGCCTGTATGGCTTGGTGTTAATTATCTTCTTTACTCTTACCGTTATAGGCTGGTTTGTAATACAAAAGCCAGTTAAATCAGAGGATATAGCGCAATTTAGTGTGATTAACACCAGCACAAAAATCACCCCAAGTACTTGGAATATAGGGGCGGAATCAGTGCCTTTACTGTCCTTTGATAAGCAGTTTTTAGGTTACAGCAATAGCGATATGATGACTCAGCAATCTCGCGCATATGTGAAGCGGATAACGGATCAACGAGAAATCCAACTTGATTACAAAGATTACGATGTGTCTATATTATCCTGGCAGCATAAGCAGCACAGTGTATTGCTACAAGCGACTAAATTAGCAGAACAACAATGTTTAATGGTGTTAATCGATTTACATGAGTTTCCTAATGTAGGTAGTAAACAAGTTATACGTGACTGCGATTTACGCTATACAGGTTATGCACAGCTTGATGAAAGCGGTAAGTTTTTATATTATTCTGAATATAAAAACAAGCAAGGCGGAGCGGGGCTTTACAGATATAACACCTTTTCAAAACAAGAAACAACGTTAGTGCCAAGTTCTGAAGTGATGTTTGGTGTGCTGATTCCACGCATTTCTCCTTCAGGTAAATATGTAGGCTATATTCAAGCTACGCAAGGACAACCTTTTTCACTTTTTGCCTACAATTTGCAGACAACAGAGACTAAACGCTTGTTCCAAGCAGAGGCGAAAAGTATTAGCTTCGCATTTGATTGGATACCTGATGAAGAAAGTGTACATATCTCTGAAAATGACAGATTAACCACTGTCAATATAGCTGACAATAAAACAACTGTTCGTAAGATATCACCTTATATTTCACCTTATTATATTGCAGCTCAATCTTTAAATAGCTTTTATTTTTCTCCATCACAAACACAGCAATTTTCGATTTTCAAGGTAACCGATTTATTTTCGCAAAAGATGCAAGGACAGCGGTTATATGAATCACAAGGTAATAATTATAATGCGGCTCCCTTTAATAAGGATGGGTATGCAAGTACATTATTCGTCTCTAGTCGTTCAGGAAGCGCCCAGTTATGGTCAGATACACAAGGGCAACAAACCCAACTAAGTGATTTTACTGTTGAGCATGGCACGCCTAGCTTTGGCTTTGTGCGAATGTCAGGGAACGACAAGTTTTTACTATTAAAGATCAATAAAGAGTTAACATTTTTCGACCTTCAGACTAATAAGCTACATGCAGTAGAGGAGTTAAAAGGATTAAAAATTGTTAGCTATGCTTGGTCAGATAATAGCGAGAAAATATGGTTTATTGAGCAGCAGGCTACAAGCTATCAATTATGGCAGTTTAACCTGCTAACGCGTGAGCTAAATAAACGTAATGATATAGCCCCTTACACTTTGATCAATAATAACCAGGGAAAAAGCTTTGCTGTGACAAATGAAGAATTAGTAAGATTAGCAGATAATAAACGTTGGCAGATCCCCAAAGCACAGCAAGCGACCTCGTTTCACGCAATTAATACAGAGTATTTATATATAAGCGATGGCATCTCGCGCGTGGCTCGATTTAATTTGGCGAATAGTGAAACGGAAGAAGTGCACGTTAATTTTAAATCATTTTCTTTTAACGTAAACGACAATAACGAGCTGTTATTTAACCGCCGTGATGTTAAAGACACACAGATAAAGTTAGTGAGTTGGTAGCTCGTCGCCTGCAGCCAGTTTTTACGTGTTTTGCTGCTATGAGGGAATTGCCGTTGAATAACGTTAGAGAATGAAGAGGGCACCCACTCTAAAGTTTGTATTTTTCAAAAGTAAATTTATGGCTGCCCCTTTGATTTGTGCTTTTGTTTCTCATATGTGAAATAGCTGAAAAGTATAGTAGTTAAGGTTGGATGAAACATATAGCTAACGACTTCCTTAAATTGTTCAAATATTTATGCAGATTGGTATAATTATGGATCCTTTAGAGAAACTTGCTGAAAAAACAGAAGGCACGAAGAAATACGTAAGAAGGAACGGCTTGAAGTATTAGGCCACTTACCTTTTTCGCTTATTTCTCTTGTTGTATATATTGCTATTTTTGTCTTTCTTGGCACAAATAGCTACGATCCTAATGATTTAAATTTGCAAGAGATGTCCAAACAAGTTTGGTTTTTTGCCATGGTTTTAAGTGCTGGCGTTGGTGCTATATGTTTTATAGGTAGTTTATCTTTTTTGCTATGGATACATCTGATTGCTCGACACCTTAAAAGTAAAGTGTCAATGATAAAGCTATTTTTCTTATCTTTTTTTTCATTAAGTATCAGCCTGTTCCTGCTTTTACTTGGTAGTTACTTTGATGTGTTGATACACAATAATGCACATTCAATTGCTAAATTTATGCGGTTTGGTTTTGAAGTAACGCCGTTTCCAATCGAAATGGCAATAAATTTTGTAATAGTGTTTTTTGCTATGCTTTTATTGCAAGTATCAATGTATGTCGCTGCATTGCCTTTCAAAGCAAAAAGACATGCTACAGAAATTAAAGCTAAAACAAATAGGCCTTAACTTTGACAATAGACAGTTGTGTTCTTTTTGACCGCCTTGCTGTGACGGTCAACTCTCAATCGCCAATTCTAAATAAATAAGCAAATTTGGTTACTTGGCCAACCTTAAGAAAGTAGTTTACTACAAACATAGAGTGATTTTTTCTTATTGTGGCCTGCTTTATGGGCTGTCAAAATAAGACTGCCACAATTTTTAAAACCCTTATTTTAATAATAAGGGCTTTAAGTAATGGCCCGTATGTGAGCGCTCACATTCAGCGACTTCTTCTGGCGTACCAGCAATGAGAATTTCACCACCACCGGCGCCACCTTCAGGACCTAAATCAACAATCCAATCTGCTGTTTTGATCACATCTAAGTTGTGCTCAATGACAACAATCGTATTGCCATGGTCACGTAAACGATGCAAAACGACAAGCAGTTGTTCAATATCGGCAAAGTGTAGCCCTGTGGTTGGCTCATCAAGAATATACAAGGTTTTGCCGGTATCACGCTTTGATAACTCTCGAGCGAGTTTAACTCGCTGTGCTTCACCGCCAGAGAGTGTGGTAGCAGCTTGACCTAAACGAATATACGATAAACCAACATCCATCAATGTTTTTAGTTTGCGTGCAATTGCTGGTATTTTATCAAAGTAGTCATGCGCATCTTCAACAGTCATTTCAAGTACTTGATGAATATTTTTGCCTTTGTATTGTACTTCTAAAGTTTCGCGGTTGTAACGCTGCCCTTTACATACATCACAAGGGACATAAACATCCGGTAAAAAGTGCATTTCGACTTTGATTACGCCGTCACCTTGGCAAGCTTCACAGCGTCCGCCTTTAACGTTAAAGCTAAAACGACCTACTTTATAACCACGAGAACGTGACTCTTGTGTGCCGGCAAACAACTCACGAATACCTGTAAATATACCGGTATAAGTTGCAGGATTTGAGCGCGGAGTACGGCCAATTGGGCTCTGGTCGATATCAATGACTTTATCAAAGTGTTCAAGGCCGCTAATTGATTTATATGCAGCGGCTTCTGCGGTTGTGGCACCATTGAGCTCAGTATGTGCAAGCTTAAATAAAGTGTCGTTTATTAGCGTTGATTTACCTGAGCCAGACACACCCGTAATACAGGTCATTAACCCAAATGGAATTTTTAAATCTACATTTTTAAGATTGTTGCCTGTAGCGCCAAATAACTCTAACCACTTATCATTAATAAGGTGGCGTTGTGCGGGTACTTCAATTTTACGTTTACCAGATAAAAACTGGCCAGTGACAGATTCTTCGCTTGCTAAAATATCATCACGAGTACCTTCAGCTATAACATAACCTCCATGCACACCAGCACCTGGACCAATATCAATAATATGATCAGCCGCACGAATAGCATCTTCATCGTGTTCTACGACAATAACTGTATTGCCTAAATCACGTAAGTGAATAAGGGTTTGTAATAGGCGGTCGTTGTCGCGTTGATGTAAACCAATTGAAGGTTCATCAAGTACGTACATAACACCGACAAGACCTGCACCAATTTGGCTCGCTAGGCGAATACGCTGTGCTTCACCACCTGATAAGGTATCGGCGCTGCGCTCAAGTGAGAGGTAATTTAAACCAACATTGATTAAAAATGACAAACGATCGCGAATTTCTTTTAAGATCTTTTCTGCGATCTGGCCTTTTTGACCCGTTAAGCTTAGCCCTTCAAAAAAGGCCATGGCTTCACCAATACTCATTGAAGTAATGGTTGGTAAATTAGTTTGACCTATAAATACGCTACGCGCTTCTTGGCGCAAGCGTGATCCCTTACAGCTTGGACATGCTTGGCTTGTTTGGTATTTTGCTAGTTCTTCGCGTACAGAGTTTGATTCTGTCTCGCGGTAGCGGCGGTTCATATTATTGAGCACGCCTTCAAACTCATGGTTACGGGTAATTAAATCACCACGGTCATTACGGTAGTTAAAAGCGATTTTGGTATCGCCAGAGCCTTCAAGAATTATTTTTTTAGCATCTTTAGTGAGTTCTTGAAAAGGGACTTCTAAATCAAATTTATAGTGATCGGCAACGGCTTGCAGCATTTGGAAATAATAAAAGCTGCGTTTATCCCAGCCCTTTATAGCGCCACCTGACAAACTAAGTTCCGGGTTTTGTATAACGCGATTAGGATCAAAGTACTGACGAACGCCTAAACCATCACAGCTTTGACATGCTCCTGCGGGATTGTTAAATGAGAACAGGCGCGGTTCAAGTTCACTCATTGCATAGCCACACGTTGGGCAAGCAAAATTAGCAGATAAAAGCAGCTCTTCGCTATCAGGGTCATCCATTGAGGCAATAGTTGCAACGCCTGATGAAAGTTCCAAGGCTGTTTCAAATGACTCAGCTAAACGTTGTTGTAGGCCATCTTTTACTTTAAAGCGATCAACCACAACTTCTATCGTGTGCTTTTTATGTAATTCTAAAGTTGGGGGATCTGATAGGTCACATACTTCACCGTCAATACGGGCACGAATGTAACCTTGGCTCGAAAGCTGTTCAAGTAATTTTACGTGTTCGCCTTTACGCTCTTTTACTACGGGAGCAAGCAACATTAATTTACTGCCTTCAGGAAACGCTAAAACAGTGTCGACCATTTGGCTCACTGTTTGCGCAGCAAGGGGTAAATCATGTGTAGGGCAACGCGGCTCACCAACACGGGCAAACATTAAACGTAAGTAATCATATATTTCGGTAATGGTACCAACGGTTGAGCGTGGGTTATGCGACGTTGATTTTTGCTCAATTGAAATGGCGGGTGATAAGCCTTCAATATGATCAACATCGGGTTTTTCCATTAAAGATAAAAATTGTCTGGCGTAGGCCGATAAAGATTCAACATACCGACGTTGCCCTTCTGCATATAACGTATCAAATGCTAAAGACGATTTACCTGAACCAGATAGGCCAGTGATAACAATTAATTTATCACGGGGGATGGTTAGGCTGATGTCTTTTAAATTGTGCGTTCGGGCGCCTCGGACTTCAATGTTTTCCATGCTATCTCGTTTCATTACCAAATTGATTTACTGAGTATCTCATAATACGACAGAAGATTAATCCTTGATCAATGAAAAATCATCGCTTAGAGGCGATTATTTATTAGCGAGCTTGTGGTAGAATCCCTGCTCGAATTTTAATAGACAGCAAGAACACGCGAATCATGACAGCATCTTCACTCAATTCACGAGAAAAACGCGCCGCAGTTTCCCTAGCGAGCGTGTTTGCATTTCGTATGCTTGGCCTATTTATGTTAATGCCAGTACTGGCTATTTATGGGCAAGATTTATCTGGTTTTTCACCGCTTTGGATTGGTTTTGCAATTGGCGCGTATGGATTAACGCAGGCTGTATTACAAATTCCCATGGGTTGGCTTTCCGATAAAATCGGCCGCAAAAAAGTTATTGTTGGTGGCTTATGTGTATTTGCTTTGGGCTCTGTTATCGCAGCCATGGCTGATTCTATGCAAATGGTTACCGTAGGTCGTGCATTACAAGGTATGGGAGCTATTGCCAGTTCTTTACTTGCCTTTGCCTCCGATTTAAGCCGTGATGAACAACGTCCTAAGGTGATGGCTGTGATTGGTATGAGTATTGGTATGAGCTTTGCTGTAGCCATGTTACTTGGGCCGATGGTTGCTGCTTCTTGGGGAATTGCAGGGGTATTTTGGCTTACCGCTATTTTGGCTGTTGCGGGTATTTTTATCGTACTGTTTTTAGTCCCAAAAGCCGTAAATAAAGCCCCGAAGGGCGATACATTGGCAAGCTTCACTGATATTAAAAAATTGATTAAACACCCCCAATTAGCTCGTTTAGATTTAGGGGTTATGTTGTTACATTTAACGCTTACGACTATTTTTGTTGCATTACCAGGACAACTAATTGCCAAGGGGTTAGCTGCACAATCACATTGGCAAGTGTATATTCCCGTACTCATATTAGCATTTTTATTAATGGCGCCAGTGATGATTATTGCCATTCGTAAAGAAAAAGAAAAACAAGCGTTTATTGGCTCTATCGCCTTACTGGCACTGAGCATGTTGGCAATGGCGTTTGGCGTAAACTCAGTAATAGGCATGGCGTTATGTATGTTGGCATACTTTATTGCGTTTAATTTTTTAGAAGCCACCATGCCCGCCTTGGTTTCGCGGTTAGCGCCAGCTAATCAAAAAGGATCTGCGATGGGGGTATTTTCATCGGGGCAGTTTTTTGGTGCATTTTTAGGTGGTATTTTAGGGGGTTACGTTGCGCAATCAACAACCCCGCAAGCAGTGTTTGCCGCAGCCGCAGTTGTTGGGGTAATATGGCTTATCCTTGCGTGGAATATGCAAGTCCCGCCAAAAAGTAAAATGATAAGCTTAATGACAGAATTAAGTAACGAGGAGCAAGCGCAATCCCTCGCTTCTCGTTTAGTTGCTTTGCCGGGCGTAATTGAAGCAACAGTAGTTTGTGATGAAAATCGCAGTTATTTAAAGATTGATGACAAAAAATTTGACCTAGACCAAGCCCGAAAAATGGCTGGTTTAATCTAACGTTTATAGGAGAGTAGTCCATGGCACGCGGTGTAAATAAAGTAATCTTGGTTGGTAATTTAGGTCAAGATCCAGAAGTACGTTATATGCCTAATGGCAACGGTGTAGCGAACATTACTTTAGCTACTTCAGATAGCTATAAAGATAAAAATACCGGTCAAATGGTTGATAAAACAGAATGGCACCGCGTAGTATTTTTTGGCAAGCTAGCTGAAATTGTAGGTGAATACTGTCGTAAAGGTTCGCAAATTTACGTTGAAGGTAAACTTCAAACACGTAAGTGGACTGATCAACAAGGCCAGGAAAAATACACGACAGAAATCGTTGTTGATGGTTTCACTGGCCAAATGCAAATGCTGGGCGCACGTGGCGGCGACCAACAAAGTGGTGGCTATCAAGGTGGTCAGCAAAGCGGTGGTCAATCTCAAGGTGGTTATCAGCAGCAAAATGCACCACAACAAGGTGGTTATAACCAACAAGCAAACGCACCAGCAGCACAACCACAACAAAGCTACTCACCTGCTCCACAGCAAGCACCTGCGGCTCGTCCACAGTCAGCGCCTGCAGCAGCACCACAGCAAAGTAATCAATATCAAGGTGGCCAAGGTGGCGGATATGCTCCACAAGGCGGCGGACAGCCACAAGGTGGGTTTGCACCTAAACCACAAAGTGCCCCACAAGGCGGCGCGTCAAATCCGATGGAACCACCAATCGATTTTGACGACGATATCCCGTTCTAAATCATGGTTAACTTGAAAAGTTTTATTGAAAGCCGCTATTAAGCGGCTTTTTTTAGTTTTATTAGAAAGTAGTCATACCGTATGAGCTCCACTTTGCGTAAACCCAAATACATGACTGTGGTTTAACCCCGCAATATAAACCTGCCACAGTATCTCCTAGGAAATTTCTTTAAATCCAGCTGTAGCCTTGTGTTAATAAGGATCTTGAACAACACTTTAGCTATTAAAAATAATAGCGAAATAATAAAAGTGATTGAATCGAGGAATGCACAAATGCGTATGCTGAGCATCTATGTGATTGCTTTTACGCTGTTACTTGGCATATTTAATATTATGCTAGGGGAAGTTTTACATCAAAAAGTTCACCACACAGGTGGGCAGTTGGCAAAGCAAGTTTATGATTTAAAAATAGATGTTATTACTGAACGGGATGTAATAGCAGCGCTTGCTGAAAATCATGGGTTTATGCTCGAACCACACGAGGCACCACTGCACTTTTCTGCATTCATGGCAGAGGAAAGCGAGGTGTTCAGTTATAAATCAGTGAGCTTAAAGCTATACCATTGGCCTTCATGGATTGTTGAAAGTTATTTATTTATCTTATTGAATCTAATATTAATAGGAGTCGCTGTATGGAGTTATCGCTGGTGGTGTGTTTTATTTAAAAGTAAGCTTAAGCCTGTTTTGAGTGCACCTCAAGATGATTTACCATTTACATTAGCTAAGTCTGTTGAAGATAAAATTGAAGAACCGCATATAGATAAAAGTAATCAAGAGCTTAAACAACTTCCGCCAGAGAACGCGCTCACGACCTTGTATGCTATACAGAATAATTATAATCATCTTTTTGCGTTATTTTACTGTGGTCAGCCATTTCCACATAATATTGATTTAGAAAACCACTTTAAGCTCGTTATTGTAAAAGGCTTTAAAGAACTGTCTAAAATTTCAGTAAAACTTCTGCCTTCAGGCGGTTTGGCTATTACCTTAGAGAATATTTCCCAGACAGATGTTGATAATTATATGAAGCGCTTACATCAAATAATATTCCAAGCTGCGCTGGTATACCGTGGTGACTTGTCCCGTAAAGATGTAAAAGTAGGTGTGTGTAATTACCGTGATGGTGCCGATCAAACGATTGTTTATCAATTAACTAAATCTGCATTAGTGCAGGCTAAACAAAGTGCGTGGCAGCATATTCAACGAATTCCATTTAATTATACTCGTTCAATCGAGTTAGCTGAAGGTGCGGATACATTACCTGATTACATAACGAAGAAAAAGTTTATGTTGTTTTTTCAACCTTTGTTTGATTTGGCAACAGGCGAAATGTTACAGCATGAGGCTTTAATACGCATTAGACATAAGTCTTTAGGGATGCTATCTGCTCGACAGTTTATCCCACAGTTAACGAATGAGACAGCGATAGTGCAATTGGATCAGGCGGTTGTTGAGCAGGTAATTAAATTATTGGAAGCTGAGCCTAGCTCGTTAACGGTAAGTATTAACGTGCACCCACTTAATTGGTTTAGTCGTCAATTTTGGTTATGGTTTGATAAAAAAATGCGTAGCTTTAAAGGCTCGAATAAGCTTCAATTCGAGATTTTAGAAGATGATTTTTACCAACATCTCCCTAAACTAACGTCTGCATTGAGCGCTATTAAAGCCATCAGTGGTACTGTATTAATTGATAATGTGACCACCAGTAATAAAATAGGTTTACTGGAGCCTTATAAAATAGTGAAAGGCTTAAAGCTTAGTTTTGAGCTGATCCATAATATAGATAGTAATCTAAAACAGCAAAAAGCTGTTCGCCAAATTGTTTTGCAAAGTACACGTATTAATCTACCCGTATATGGAGTGGGAGTTGAGACACAATTGGAGCTCAATACATTAAAAAAATTAGGCGTAGTGGCGGCGCAAGGCTTTTATTTTACTGAACCACTGCAAGAATTTAATCAAGTAACATCTAGTTAGGTGTTACTTATAGAACACCCTTAAAAGTACATCAATTCGAAAAATGATTTAAATGAGTTTTCGATAGCGCAAACCCTTTAACCCCTGAAGTCCACCAGTATGTATAGCAATAATTCGACTGCCTGCGGGGAAAAAATCTTGTTCTATTAATTGCCAAAGCGCATACATCATTTTACCTGAGTAAATTGGTTCTAAAGGTAGCTGATACCGCACTTGCATCGCCTGGCAAAACTGCCAAAGTTCAGGCGTGAATTTTCCATAACCACCACCATGAAACTCAGTTAGTAATTGCCAGTTATTTTGTTCTCGTGCGGCTTGGCTGAGTATTTTTATCTCATTTATTAAATATTCCGCTTGTTTTAGCACCGCAATACCTAATACTTTAGTGGTTTTATTACTGCCTTCAATGAGCCCCGCTAGAGTGCCGCCACTGCCCGTAGGGCAAATAATATAGTCGGCCACTGGTAGGGATTGTGCCAATTCTTTTCCTCCTTGAAGGGCTGCTTTGTTTGTTCCTCCTTCCGGTAGGATGTAGGCGTTTGGGAACTGTTTTTGAAGTTGGGTAATATAATCTGTGTTATTACGCTCTTTATATTCTAAGCGGGTAACTGCATGTAATTGCATGCCGCAGTGTTGAGCAAACTGCAATGTAGGGTTATTTAGATCGAGTTCAGGACCACGAATAATTCCGCGTGTCTTAAAGTTTAGAAGCTTCCCAGCTGCTGCGCATGCATGGATATGATTTGAGAAAGCCCCTCCAAATGTAAGTAATTCGTTTTTCTTTTGAGCCTGCATAGCAGATAAATTATATTTTAATTTACGCCATTTATTGCCATTTATAGAATGGTGCAGCAGATCGTCACGCTTAATACTTAAAAATAAATTTCTTTTTTTTAAGTTATCTCCATCTATTTGTTTTAACGGTGAGTTTTCATTTATCGTGCTGAGTTTTAACATTATTGCCTCTTTATTTCTTTGCAATACTTGCGACCTAGGAAATATATACAATACTTAGAAAATCGTACTAATATTTAAGTAGCTATATGAAAAAAAGGCTTTTTTCATTATTTCCATGGTTGCAGCAAGGGATAGATCCTAACTGCATAATAGGTGTTGCTACATATGCTAAAACCGTGAATGCAGTTTGTTTGAAGCAAATACAAGGCTTGTGGCAAATTGAGAAAACACATACAGAATACGTGACAGACCTTCGTGATTATACAACGGCGATTACTACCTGTACAAACGAAGTAAGTCGCCAAACATGTGCTGTTAATTTGGTAGTACCACATTATTTTTATCAAATCTTGCAGATGGAAAAGCCTAACCTGACAGATGAAGAGATTATTCAGTCACTGCCGTGGACGAGTAAAGATCTAGTTAATATCGCCCCAGAAAATATTGTCGCCGATTTTATTGATTATCCAATTGCTTTACCGATGCAAAGTAAAAAAATGAATGTGTTTATAACTGATAAGCAGCAAATAATACCGCTTATCAATTGTTTTATAGATACAGACGCCGTATTACGTTCGCTCACTTCTGAAGAAATGGTACTGCTTGCTTTATTTGGTAAAAACAAAGATGCACATATGTTGGTGGTTCAACACGCAGATACTGAACCAAGAATACTCATTGTACGAGATGGTCAGTTAGTTTTGGTTAGGCGCTTAAATGGCTTTATTGGTATTACAGATAAAGATAGTGCAGTTGTTGATGCATTAGCTTTAGAAATACAGCGTTCAATGGATTTCTTTGAATCGCAATTAAAACAACCTCCGATCCGTAGTGTGCAATTACAGTGTGACAGTTTGTCTTCATTAGCGGTGCGTGCAGAGCTTGCTGAGTTATTACAAACTAAAGTCGTCGACTTTCAACCTAATTCAGATATGGCTAAAGGTGTTGAAAAGCAGTTCTATTATGCTTTAGGTGCGGCTCTATTGATGACTAATAAGGATTAATCAGGTGAAGAATAGGATTAATTTTTATCATAAATCATTAAGAAAGCGTCGTGACTTGATGCCACTCCAAGGTGTTTTAGTTATATGGACTATTGTTGCTTTTATAGTGACAGCTAGTTGGGGAGGCTTCACATTACAAACACAACATAATAAAACTGAAAAAGATGGAAGCCAGCAACGATTAGATAGTCTGTATGTAGAGCTTGAGGCAATAAAAATTAAGCTGGCAGAAAAACAAAATAAAGACCGGTTAGTTACAAAGTTAAAGTTAATCGAGCAAGAAATAGCTCATAAGCAGCAAATATTCAGTTATTTAAAAGTAGTTAACGAATTATCGGGCACTGATTATAGCCGAATAATGATTGATTTAGCGCGTCACCATGAGCCGAGCATTTGGTTAACTGAACTGATATTTGCAGGGAAAAAAATTACCCTCAAAGGGCAAACCTCCGAATCAAGTCAACTACCTATTTGGCTAAGTAATTTAAAGCAATCACCTTACTTTGCAGGGAAAGAATTCTCAGTATTGGAGTTTAATAAAAAAGAGGATGGCATTAATGAATTTAATGTTTCATCTGAGTTAGTTGTTAAAGGGAATTCGCTATGAAGACGAATAGTAAAAAAAGTCTACGTAGTTGGCCTTTATGGGTGAAATATCAAACACGATTTGAAGCACTACAGTTACGCGAAAAATATGCCGTATTAGCTGTTGGTTTATTTTTGATTATTTATTTAGGTTGTTGGTTTTTAGTGCTTCCACAGCAAGAGTCGGCAAAATTACAGCAAGACTCGTTAAAGGCCATTAAGGTTGAGTTACAGCAGTCTCAAGTTCAGTTTGCAATGTTAGAGGAGGCGTTAAATACCGACTATACAAAAGCGCTTCGTCAACAAATAATCAATGCAGAACAAGCATTAATAGATACTGATGAGAGGTTGAGTGCGTTTAGCCAAGGCTTTGTAGCTGCTGAGAGTGTGCCTGACATGTTAAGAGGATTATTAAAAAGTCATCCGAATGTCAAAGTATTGAGCTTTAAAGTGCTACCAGCAAAAGGGATTGATGTTGCAAAGCTAGGTGAGCAAGATGCGCAAGTTTTATTTTTTGAACATCAAATGATTTTGACGTTAGAGGGCGAGTACTTTGGCCTGCAAAACTATCTTGAATCACTTAAAAAAAACCAAGAAAAGTTGTTGATCCAAGAGTTTAATTATCAAGTGACAGTATATCCAAATGCTCAATTAACCATACAGTTAGCAACGGTAAGCGCGAATGAAAAATTTCTTTCACTGTAGTTTATGGCTGATATCAATATGCGCCAGTGTAGCTGCGGTTGCACAAACTTTAAAAGATCCGACTAGACCGCAAACCATTACAACAAAGGGAAGCGGGAATGTGTTGACTGGAAATTTGATATTGCAGTCAATAATAAAGAAACAGCAAGGGTATAAAGCAATTATTTCTGGGCAATTATATGCCATTGGCGATCAGATAGATGGCTACAAAGTGCTAGCAATAAACTCTAAAAGAGTCGTACTAGCGAATGATAACAAGCAAATAAAATTAGATTTATATGACTATGACATTAAAAATTAATTTTCCCCACAAGTTGGCTGTTTTATTGCTGTTACCTATTATTTTAAATGGTTGTCACAGCTTTTCACCAGGTAAAGGGATCAAGCCTCATATCGAGCAAGAGTTAAAAGCACTTCCAAATAATACGCCTACAGTTGCACCGTTAAATGTACCTGAGGAGCTAGCTCAAAGCCTATTATCTTCAGTGGGCCCTCAGCAGAGTTTAAATAACGAGCTTTCGGTGAAGCGTTTTGAAGTATCTGCTAATAATGTTGATATACGAGCCTTTTTTGCAGGTCTTACGGACGATACACCTTACAGTGTTGCAGTACACCCAGAGGTAAGTGGAACAATTAGCTTAACCTTAAAAAGCGTAACATTTGATGAGGTTATTACCGTTATTAAACGAATGTATCCGCTTGATATTATTAACGAAGGGCGAATTGTACAGGTACTTCCCGCAAAAATGCGTACAGAAACTATTCCTGTTAATTATTTAATGATGAAGCGAAGTGGTCAATCTACAGTCAGTGTTGTTGCTGGTGGTGTGAGTCAAATGGCGGGAAATAGTAGCTCAAGATCAAGTAACAACTCAAGTGATAGTGACCAGCAAAATGGCCAATCCAGCAATAATCAGAATATTGAATTGAATGGTTCTCGTATACAAACCACAAATCAAAATGATTTTTGGAAAGACTTAGAGATCGCTTTAAAAACACTGGTTGGTACTGGAGAGGGGCGTTATGTTATTGCCAGCCCTCAGGCAAGTTTAGTGACTGTAAATGCCTTGCCAAGTGAAATTATGCAATTGAAAGATTTTTTACGCCAAAGCCAAGAAAACTTGCAACGACAAGTTATTTTAGAAGCGAAGATTGTCGAAGTGACTTTGAAAGATGAATATCAACAGGGGGTTAATTGGAATGAAATTGCAAGCTCTATAGGTAGTACGAGTTTGTCATTTGCAACAACGGCCGCAGGGCAAATTAGTAACAGCATTTCAGCCACGCTTGGTGGTGTTTCAAATTTAGTTATCAATAACGCTGATTTTACAGGTGTGATTAGCTTATTAGAAACCCAAGGCGATGTACAAATGCTATCAAACCCAAGGGTAACAGCAACTAATAATCAAAAAGCAGTAATTAAAGTCGGTCAGGATGAGTACTTTGTTACTAATGTTTCAAGTACGACGGTTACAGGTAATGCAACAACAACAACACCAGAAATTGATTTAACACCATTTTTCTCAGGGATTGCATTAGATGTTACACCGCAGATTGATAAATACGGCTCAGTCATTTTACATGTTCATCCGTCTGTAACACAAACAGAGGAACAGCAAAAAGTAATTACTTTGAATAATGACGAATTTATCCTACCGCTGGCGCAAAGTAATATTCGTGAATCTGATACGGTGATCCGTGCTCAAAGTGGTGAAATTGTGGTGATCGGTGGTTTAATGCAAACGATCACAACGGATGAAGAATCAAAAACACCGCTACTAGGCGACATACCATTATTTGGTAATCTTTTTAGAAGTGTGCGTAAGCGTCAAGAGAAGAAAGAGCTAGTTATTTTATTAAAGCCAACTGTTGTAATGCCTGATACGTGGAAGAAGCAACAAGCTCGCAGTCGCCAATTACTTAATACTTGGTATGAGAATTAATCATGTATTTGAGCTTTTTCAATCTAAGTGAAATGCCTTTCACCTTAACCCCAAATACCGAGTTCTTCTGTGCTCTGGCACCGCATAATGAAGCGATGCAAGTGTTGCTTACGGCGCTAGAAATGGGGGAGGGGTTTATTAAAGTAACGGGCGAGGTAGGCACTGGGAAAACGCTTTTATGTCGTAAATTGTTAAATCAAATAGAGCAAGATTTTACGGTAGCCTATTTACCAAACTCTTACTTAAACCCTGATGAACTACGCTGGGCATTAGCTGTTGAGTTAGGGATGGATCTAAATAAAGAGCTCGATCAGCAAGCTTTAAGTCAATTGATTAACCATCATTTACTAAGCTTGCAGCAGGTTGGGAAAAAAGTGGTGTTATTGATCGACGAAGCGCAGTGTTTGAGCTGGGATACGCTAGAAGCATTGCGTTTATTTACTAATTTAGAAACCGAGAGTGAGAAGCTAATTCAGGTTGTACTATTTGGGCAACCTGAGTTGGATGAAAAACTAGCGAATAGCCGTGTTCGTCAGTTGCGTCAACGGATTAGTTTTTCCTATCAATTACGTGCAATGACACCTGCTGAAGTTGTGTATTACATAAATCATAGGCTACAAGTTGCAGGTTTTAATGGGCCGCAACTATTTACGCAGCAGTTAGGGTTACGCATAGCAAAAGCTAGCCGTGGGGTCCCGCGTTTGGTTAATGTGCTTTGCCATAAAGTACTGTTGCAAGCCTACGGTGAAGGGGTGAATGAAATAAAGATGCTGCACATTTACAGTGCGGTAAAAGACACTGAAGATTGCCAAAATACGCACTTAATAAATTATTGGAGTTACATAGTTGCCAGCTGCAGTGTGTTAGTGATTGCTGGTATTTGGTTTTGGAGGCAATGGCTATGAGTGTAATTAATTCGATGCTTAAAAGCATAGAGCAGCGTGAAAGTGGTGCAACACTGCCGTTTGCGCAAAAAAGTATTGTCGTTGCCCCCATTTATGATTACCAAACAATTGCACTGAAGTGTGGGGTCGTTTTAATCGCAATCACAGCAATTGTATTGGCTTATATTTATCTACCAACGGCTGATAAAAAAATTAAGCGTGTAGATTCAATTGTAGAGAGATCAGCAATCAAAGTAGCTATCGATCCATTAATTAAGAGTGAGGTATTAGATAAACCTAACACGTTAGTCACCGCTGGTAAAAATAAGCTTATGAATTCGGCATCTTATGTAGAGGAAAAAGCATTAGTTAATGATAGTGGGGCTAATCAGGTTACACGTTTTCAAAAGCCAGCAATAAACCAACAGCCAATGATGGAAAGTAATAGTGAGTCAGGGGGGCCTGTTGCAGCCGTAGTATTGAAAAGCAGTGCACCTGAAATAGTGAATGCTGCAATCAGTAAGCCGATGATTAATAGCTCTGAAGATACCTTTAGCATCAAAAAGGCTTCAGTAATAACGACCATGGATCAGCAAAATTCAGCCTTGTTGGCACAAGCCAGAAATGCGCTAGAGTTTGGTTTACAACAAGAGGCTACGGATGATCTGGTACTTATTTTACAGCGTGACCCTGAGCACATTGAAGCGCGTAATTTATTGGCGGCAAGTTACTTTTTACAGCAGGACATTCTTGCTGCGCAGAGTATTCTAGAAGAAGGCATAGGGTATGATCCTAACGTGTTGCACTGGCGCGTATTGCTCAGCAAAATTTACATTACTCGACGTCAGTACAGTATGGTTTTACAGCTTCTCGGCGATGAGTTTGAACCGCAAGCAGATAATCAATTTTGGACTTTAAAAGGCACTGCTGCGCAGCAACTAGAGGAACATGATGTTGCATTGCGATGTTTTGAAAAACTAACTCGATTACAGCCGCAAGAAAGTAAGTGGTGGTTAGCACTGGCAACCTCTAAAGATGCGCTTGGGGATTACCAAAACGCAAAGCGTTATTATCAAACAGCTCTTAAAATGGGAGGGTTGAGTCCGGTAATACAAAGCCATGCAGAGCAACGCTTGTTAGCGCTCAAGGAGGTATCATGAGACCTAGTTTAAGAATGCGTTTGGGGGATCTTTTAGTTGATGAGCAGATGATCACAGAAGCGCAACTAAGTGAGGCTCTTAATGCGCAAGCTGCAACGGGGCGTAAACTCGGTGCAACGTTAATCGCACTTGAGTTTATTAGTGAACCTCAGTTACTACGATTTTTAGCCCAGCAACTTAAAGTGCCATTTTTAGATATTTCACAACGCAAAATATCCCCAGAAGTGTCTAAGTTGCTATCAGAGGTTATGGCTAGGCGTTACCGTGCACTTGTAATTGAAGATAATGGCGACTCAGTACTTATAGGTATGAGTGATCCGGCTGATTTAAGAGGGTTAGATCAACTAGGGCCAATATTTGCACCAAAAAGAATTGATTTGGCGGTAGTGCAAGAAAGCCAAATTATGGTTGCATTCGATAATGTCTATCGTCGTACGGAAGAGATAACCAGCTTTGCGGAACAGTTACATGAAGAGTACGAGGATGTTGAAGAATTTGACTTAAACTCTCTCGGTGATGATTCTTCAGATGCAACTGTTGTTAAATTACTACAGTCTATTTTTGAAGATGCAGTACAAGTAAGGGCATCGGATATCCATATCGAGCCAGATGAAAGTATGTTGCGTATTCGCCAGCGTGTTGACGGTGTATTACAAGAGCACATATTACATCAGGTGAAAATTGCCTCTGCATTAGTATTACGTCTTAAGTTGATGTCTGGCTTAGATATATCAGAAAAACGTCTACCACAAGATGGCCGATTTAATATTAAAGTTCATACTCATAGTATTGATGTGAGGTTATCCACGATGCCGGTGCAGTATGGTGAATCGGTAGTTATGCGGTTACTTGATCAATCAGCTGGATTACTAACTTTAGATGAAACAGGTATGCCGACGCATATTTTGAAACGCTTGCGCAGTATTTTAAAGCGCCCCCATGGGATGATTTTAGTTACAGGGCCGACAGGGTCCGGGAAAACGACCACTCTTTATGGGGCGCTAAGTGAGCTTAATCAGCCTGAAAAGAAAATTATTACAGTTGAAGATCCTGTTGAGTATCGAATTGGCCGTATTAATCAGGTGCAAATAAAAAACAAAATAGGGCTCAGTTTTGCCAGTATTCTACGCACTGCATTACGCCAAGATCCTGATATTTTGATGGTTGGTGAAATGCGAGATCAGGAAACCGTAGAAATTGGCTTAAGAGGTGCATTAACAGGGCACTTAGTCTTATCAACGCTACATACCAATGATGCGATCACCAGTGCAATGCGTTTAATTGATATGGGCGCGCCTGCCTATCTGGTTGCCAGCTCATTACGTGCCATTATAGCTCAACGGCTAGTAAGGCGAGTATGTGAAAACTGCAAAACGCAATACCACCCTGATCATCAAGAAACGAGTTGGTTAAAGTATTTGAAAGTTGATGTTGCTAATAGTCAGTTTTGGTGTGGGAAAGGATGTACTGCGTGTAACCATACGGGCTATAAAGGTCGTGTTGGGGTGTTTGAGCTACTGGAAATGGATGATGCCATGATGGATGCATTACGCCAAGATGATACGCAAAGTTTTTCTGACGCGGCTAAAAATAGCGCTCAATTCACACCTTTATCAAGCAAGGCACTAGAGTATGCAAAACAGGGCCTAACCACATTGGATGAAGTGTTTAAAGTTGCTGAATATATCCCTGAGATAATAGGAGATGACGATGCAACTTTATAGCTACCAAGCTAAAGATCATAAAGGAACATTAGTAAAAGGCAAGCTTGAAGCGGTCAATCAAGCCGGCGTAGCTGATAACTTAATGCGTCGTCAATTTATACCAATAACGATCACACTGATCGAGCGTGAAAATGATATTCAATTTCCAGGTTTACAACTATTTAAACAAAAAGTAGGCCTTGACGACATGATTATGTTTTCTCGGCAAATGTATTCATTACTCAAAGCAGGCATACCTATAATTCGTGCCATTGTTGGGTTAGCAGATACTACACAAAATAAAGAGTTTAAAGCGGTTTTAACTGAGGTTATTAAGCAGTTAGAGCAAGGTCGAGATTTATCTAGTGCAATGAGCATGCATAATAAAGTGTTTAGTCGTTTGACTATTTCGATGGTGTTGGTGGGCGAAGGTTCAGGGCGTTTAGAAGATGCTTTTTTACAACTTGCTAATTATTTTGAAAAAGAACAAGACACACGAAAACGTATTAAAACAGCGATGCGTTACCCTATTTTTGTTATCGCAGCTTTAGTGATAGCCATGGTGATTTTAAACATTTTTGTAATCCCCACATTTGCCACTATGTTTGCTCGATTTAATGCTGAGTTGCCTTTGATGACGCAGATATTAATAGGAACCAGCCACTTTTTTGTTAACTACTGGTGGTTACTATTATTGATAATTGCAATGACTATTTTTTTCTGGAAGCGCTACTTGGCGACTGAACAAGGTTTGTATAACTGGGATCACTACAAGTTAAAAATCCCTTTTGTAGGCCATATTATTCATCGCTCACTTCTTGCTCGTTATAGCCAAAGCTTGGCTATGGTACTGCGCTCAGGTGTACCGATGACTACAGGCTTATCGCTTACAGCACAAGCCGTTGATAATAGTTACATGGAAAAAGCTATTTTATCTATTCGTCAGGAAATAGAAAAGGGCGATAGCTTATTGCGAGCTTCGCGTAGTAGTGAGCTGTTTTCGCAGCTGGTATTACAAATGGTTGCAGTGGGTGAAGAAACAGGCCGTGTTGATGAAATGCTACAAGAGGCTGCTGATTATTATGAGCGAGAAGTTGATTACGATTTACGTAGTTTAACTGCGAAGATAGAACCTATTTTAACTGTATTTGTTGCCATTATGGTCCTTATTTTAGCGTTGGGTATATTTATGCCGATGTGGAATATGATGTCAGCAATAAAGGGGGGGTGATAATGCTCAATATGGCGCAACACAATAATGGTTTTTCACTGTTTGAAGTGGTTTTAGTTGTGATTTTGTTGGCCGTAGTTATGAGTGTAGCTGTACCACAATTTATGAATGTTAAAGAGCAGGCTCATAGTGCAAGCATTGATGCTGTAGCGGGTGGTTTTGCCAGCGCAGTCGGGTTTGTCAGAGGGCAATGGGAATTAGAAGCACGACCTAAAGGTAGCGCTGCTTCACGGTTTGTTACTTATATTAATTATGGAGGTGTGGTTGTAGGAGTTGATGGTGAAACAGGTACTCCTACTAGTGATGAAACAGAGCAAAAAGACACACGGGCATTAGCAATGAGTAGTGCAAGATGCCAACAGGTGCTGAATGTGATTTTACAAGATGCGCCAAGCAGTACCCTAAGTAGTACAGTGTCAGAGGTTAAAGATGTACGTTTTTTAGTAAGGTACGACGCAGATGCGTTGCAGTGTATCTACTATCTTAGTCATTCTTTAGATGCTGAAAATATCCCTAAGAATGGTAAGCAATTAATTGATACCAAAGGGTTTTCGTACTTTCCTAAAATAGGCAAAGTGCAAATTTTTAAATCTTAAGTAATAACAAAAGAGGCTTACTTATGAAAACGCAATCAATGAATAGCAATGAAATGAACAACCAAGCAGGTTTTACCCTAGTAGAATTGATCATTGTGATCGTGATCCTTGGCATACTTGCGGTAACGGCTGCTCCGCGCTTTTTGAACTTACAAGGCGATGCAAATGCATCAACACTTGAAGGTTTGCAGGGCTCTATTCGCAGCGGTATGAACATCGTTAATGGTAAATCAATAATCTCAAGTGATCATAAAAAACCAACCGCAACAGTAACGGTTGATACAGGCGCTGCAGTTGATACTATTTATGGTTATCCTGCTGCGAGTACTGCTGCATTTGAAGCTTTCTTAGATGTTGACTTTGCAACTGGTGATGCGGGTGACTTTAACTTAGACGACACGACTAAAGCCGCTACTGGAACTGCAATTATTTTTCCTAACAGCTATGTAAGCACAGATGATTGTCGTATTGAATATACACAAGCTAAAGACTCTAACGATGGTACCCCGCCAGTCAAAGTTGTGGCGCCAGTATTAACAATTATACTTACAGGATGTTAATCATATAGATGGGAAGCTCGACTAAGCAACGATTGCGTGGCTTTACTTTAGTTGAACTGATAATTACTTTGGTTATTTTGGGTATCCTGTCGGTAACGGCAGGGCCCAAATTCTTAGGTAGTTCAACCGAAGACGCCTATTCATATCGTGATCGCGTATTGGCCGCACTACGCACAACTCAATTACGAGCGATGCAAAACAGTGCAATAGCGAGTTGCCATAAGTTATACATAAGCGCAGTGTTAATTGCTGGGCCAACAACAGATACATGCAATGGAGGAGCGGATCCTAACAACCAAGACGATTTGGTAGTGAAGATA
This sequence comes from Pseudoalteromonas porphyrae, assembly GCF_001298125.1. Lineage (NCBI taxonomy): Bacteria > Pseudomonadati > Pseudomonadota > Gammaproteobacteria > Alteromonadales > Pseudoalteromonadaceae > Pseudoalteromonas > Pseudoalteromonas porphyrae. The sequence continues at coordinate 66,272 of NZ_LHPH01000014.1, forward strand.
GACACGCAACGTAGCGAAATAGTATTTACTGCGTTAGATGGTCAAGGATCGCTATTTACTGAAATTAATTTTGACCCATTGGGGCGAAGTGATCGAAATTGCAACAATACATGTCGAATAGATGTAGGGTTAGCTGGTGTATGTATTAGTGGTGAGGGGCTGATTTATGCGTGCCCTTAATACGGGTTTTACCCTTATTGAGCTAATCATTAGCATTGTTATTTTTGCGATAGCCCTGACAATTATTACCGGTTTAATTGCGCCGCAGGCGCGTCAAAGTGCGGATCCTATTTTACAGTTACGTGCTAATGAATTGGGTCAATCATTAATGAATGAGATCCAAAGTAAGGCATTTGATGAGCATAGTGAACGTGCGCCGCCGTTTAGACGATGCTCAGAGAGTGGTTTGGCTGCACCAAATTGCACCGTTGTAGCCGATTTAGGTGCCGATAGCGGAGAAACCCGGACTACGTATGATGATGTGGATGATTATTTAGCACTCAATGCTCAGCCTATAACAAATAGCTTAGGTGAGCAGTTAACGCAGTATCAAGATTTTAGTGTTGCCGTTACTGTGGTTTATGACAGTGACCGTAATAGTACAACCGTAAATGATGGAACAACATTAAAGCTCATCACACTTATTGTTAGTGCTCCAAATGGAGAGCAATATGGGTTTAGTGCTTATAAAGGTAATTACTGATGTTTAGCTTTATAAAACAATGCGGGTTTACCCTTATAGAGTTATTAATAGTCATGGTGATTGTGGGGATATTAGGGGTTACTTCGGTTGCTTATATTAATGCTGGGGTAAATATCTACAGCCAAGGTGTTGAGCGTCAAGAAGCCGTTGCACAAGCACGATTTATGCTAACACGCTTAGCTAAAGAGCTACGGCACGCCACACCAAACTCTCTTCGGTTACAGTGTGAAGGAGGGTGCACATTTGATCAGTGTCTTGAGTTTATTCCTTTCCAATCAGCGACTCATTATACCGGCTACCTACCAACGTCAGCCCCTTTTAATGTTACAGCGGTAGACTTCGAATTAAATAATTTAGCACAGCCAACAATTGGAAATTGGGCCACTGTATACCCATTACACCACAGTGATTTATACGATGTAGCAAACAATAAACGATTACAAGTAACAGGGTTTGTAAGCTCAACAACGAGCGAGCTGGATCAATGGCAATTTAGCCAAGCATTTATGCAAGAGTCGTCATCAAAGCGTATCTATTTACTGGCTGAGCCTGTGAGCTTTTGTGTTGAAGGTAATGCCTTATATCGATACCAAGATTATGGTTTTAATGTAAACCAATTAAATGCAGTACAGCTACAGGCAAGCAGTGGGGTAAAACGAGATTTACTTGCGCTTCATATAAGCAACAACTTAGTTAGCAATGAGTTTTTCAATTTAGATGATGCAGCGTTAACACGTAATTCTGTATTAAATATTCATGCAATTATGACGTTTAATGATAGTGAAGCAATGATGTTTAATCATGAGGTGCATATACCCAATGTACCTTAAAAATAATAGGAATCAAGCAAGTCAAAATGCCGCTCGTCAAAAAGGTAATTTACTCGTTGTTACACTGGTGATTATTGTTGTATTTTTGATGTTGGGCTTAGCGCTAGTGAAAATACTTTCTGCATCAGCACAACAAAATATTATTGAGTATTATGGCGCTCGTGCTTATATGGCTGCCCAAAGTGGGTTAGAAAATGCTTTAACAGAGCTTTTCCCGTTAAATAACCCTGCACAGAATTGCGCGGCAGTATCAACGACGCTAGCTTTGCAAGTAACTTATCTTGAAAACTGTGTGGTTACACTCAGTTGCAAGCAATACTTGGCTGTGCCAGATAGTAGTAATAGTGCTGGTACTGTTAGTATTTTTTATCTGCAAAGTACGGCTATTTGCGCCCCTATTGCATGCGCCATTGGTGAGGCTTGTCGAAAAGATTATTGGCAAACACAACGTACATTGAGCGTTGAAGCGAAGACCTTACCATGATGATTTACCGTACATTAATACTATTAGGATTGCTATGCTGTAGTTATGTGTGTGTAGCCGCAACGCCAAAAATAGAAGGCCGCTTTATTGAACTGCAAGACACGTATGTTTCACCTATTTGGACCAAAATAAATTTTCAACAAGAATATGATGTTCCGCCTGCGGTGTTTATGCTTTCGACCAATCAAGGCGGTAACCCTGCAATAGTACGCATACGCAATGTGACTACAACTGGCTTTGAAGCTCTACCACTTGAACCTACAGGAGAAGATGGTGAGCATATTACCATGGGGGCGCATTATTTAGCGGTTGAATATGGCGTACATGAATTCCCTGATGGCACAATCATGGAAGTTGGTAGTACAGATATATTGCTTGAAATTCAATATGGGCCTCAATCTAATTATGTTTTGCCGAAGAGCTATAAAGGCGTTACCTTCTCGATGCCATTTACTACACGGCCAAATTTTTTTCATTCACTACAAACAATCAATAGCTTGGAAACAACTCCTCCGAGAGATGCGTTAAGACCATTTTTAACCGTGGCTGTTGAAACTAATTCATTAACATCAGTGGGAGTAAATATAGCGCTTGAAGCATCAGAGACAAGTAGTGGCTTAATCAAAAGCGAGACAATTGCCTATCTTGTTGTGGAGCCAGGAAGTAACCGTACTTTTGTGGATGATAATCAAGTCGAAGTGTTATGGGAGAGTTTTTTCACTGGGTATAAAGTGGATGGTTGGAGTGATGGTTGTAATTACTTTTACTTTAATAATGACTTTGACGTAGCCCCTTTAGTTGTCGCAAGTAAGAATAGTCGGGTTGGTGAAGATGGGGGGTGGTTACGTAGTTGTAATTTAACACGAACTCGGCTGGGTATAGTGGTTGATGAAGATAGAGATGGCGATAGGGAGCGTAATCACCCAAATGAAGAGGCATCTATTTTAGCCATGACGAGTACGTTTGTATCCAACGGGGACATTTTGAGTTGTGATACGCTCTTTCCAGGGGCTATTGCTACATACAATAATGGACAGATTCAACTTGTTCAAGGCGTTACGGTTACAGACAACAATGCGAATGTTTTAACAACAATGAATTACATTTCAACTGCGATTACTAATATTCCTTTATGCAATGGTCAGCCTTGTGCTGCAAAGGGAGAAAATTCGCTGACCGCAGGGCAAGCTTCACGGGTGCCTACAATAGCAAATGATGGCTCATCTGGAAGTGCCATACCAACGAGTTTAGCGGGTGATTACTTTTTTGATGAATTGCAAATAACGATGGTCGAACCTGAATACAGAGTAACAAAGCCCACCCGAATATTTGTGCAAAATTCAGACTCAATATTATCAACCGCTTTTTTAACGGTCGCTAATACGAATATAGTTATTGAAGATGGTGCGTATTTGGCTATCTACATTGATGGTGCTGTATCGATTGGAGCGAGTGTCGACTTTAACGCATTTTTAGTCGCAACGGGAGAGGTGCGTATTGCGCAAGAAGTACAGTATACGGGTATGATTACCTCTGGCACTGAGATTATAGCAGAGCAAAGCTCTTCATTTACGGGAACACCAGTACCGAATAATATCCCCGGTTTTTGTGGAATTACACCACCAGTATTATTAGATCATTACCGCATATCCATGAGTGATAACAAGGGTTTAACGTGTCAGGCTAAAGAAATGACGCTTACAGCATGTGCGAATGATGCATGTGATGTACTTTATGCTGAAGAGTCTACACTCGATCTTTCGCCAAGTACCAGCGGGTCACAAAGCTGGGTTACAGGGGAGAACATAACATTTACAAGCATGACAGATATACGCTTTGCTAAGCGTACGGCTGGTCAAGTGCAATTTGGTTATAACTTAGCTGATCCATCAGCGCCGTTACGTTGTTATATTGGGGGGATTAATGTTGGCCTTGGTGGATGTAAAGTCACGTTCTCTGATGCAGGGTTTATTTTTAGAAATGACAGTGACAATAACACCTTAATACCTACTCAGTTATCAGGAAAACCTTCTGATACAGGCTTTAATGCTAAACAGTTAGCGATACAGGCTGTTAAAACCAACACAACAACAGGAGTCTGCGAAGCTGCTTTTCCTACCGATGGAGAAGTTGCAATTGATTTGGCTTATAGCTGTAGTTCGGGGTCTGTTTGTAGTGATGAGTTGGCGCTTGTGAATAACGGTAATACGCATGCAATTGGGCAAAGCTATCAAGCGGTACCACTAAAGTTTAGTAGTGAATCCAAAGCTGAGATTACCATTAATTACCCTGATGCAGGACAGGTAAGCTTAAATACTAGGTTAAACTTGATACTGGATCCTGCAACCAATCTATCAGTAAGCTTAGCGGGGAGTTCAAATGAATTTGTTGTTAAGCCATTTGGCCTTGCTATAAACTTTCCTAATGACGGCAATAATGCATTTGCAAGTGATGCAAACGGCAGTTTATTAAAGCTCACTGGTGAGCCATTTTCATTGAAAATGAATGCGGTACAATGGCTTGTTGGACAAGATAACAACAATGATGGTTACCCAGATGATTATTCAGTAATAAACAGCAATGCAATCGCTAAACACTTTATTGGTGAGTCACCCAATGTGACACCTTCCACCTTATTACCTTCGGGCGGAGTATTAGGTAATCTAGACGTAGATACACTATCCGCGTTTACTGATTCGGGTAGCTTAAGTGAATCCCTATCACAATATAATTATGATCAAGTCGGGATTATTGATTTAGCTGTGGGCTTGCAAGATGGCGATTACTTAGGTGCTGGAGATGTGCGAGGTGAGATCACCAATGTTGGCCGTTTTGCTCCATCTCAATATGTATTACAAGGTATTCAAGCCGCTGCTCAATGTACACGTTATGGCAGTAATCAAACCTACTTAAGTGAGCCATTTTCACTTGGGTTTACAGTACTCGCTCAAAATCATAAAAATCAAACAATGAAAAATTATGTGGGTGGGTTTATTAACTCAAATATCGTAGTTAATGCTGAAAACAGTGAGGCCGGTAATTATGTATCCGCACTTGATTTAACACCAAGGCTGCAGAACATAGACTCACCAGCATGGGGGAGTACACCTGCAGACGCTGGACAATGGCAATTAAACGACCTCGACACCATTTTGGCACGCCAAGAATTTAATGACCCAGATGGGCCTTTCGAAAGTGTAAACCTTATGGCAACACTAACAGGGCTTGAGGGGGCTGCTTTAATGGGTGCTAACGATAACCCAATAATTGCGGGGAGCTGTGTGGCAAATTGCGATAGCGTTAGACTTAATAGTGCACCAATTAGTTTTCGGTTTGGGCGTCTGGATTTGGGGAATAATGCAGGTTCTGACTTAGATGATTTACTCGTACCAATGGAGATGCAATATTATAATGGTACTGAGTTTGTTCGTAATGCCAATGATAACTGCAGTGTATTTACGCACCCTGAAATAAGTCAAATTTCACCGGCATTACCTGTTCTTGATTATGTTTACAGTACAGGCAATAGTGGTGTCTTTGAAAATGGTAGTTACCCAAATACTAACGGAATTTATGCGCAACCTCAGGGTATTGGTATTTTTATAATTGAATACGATACTGAAAATTGGCTTGAGTGGGATTGGCAAGCTGATGCTAGCCAATTAAATCCTAGAGGAATACTTCAATTTGGCAGTTTTAGAGGAAATGACAGAGTTATTTACTGGCGTGAAGTCCGATAATAGTAGTATGTCCAGTCAATCTCAAGATACAGAATTCAGTGTTTTACAGGGGATGGCTATCAAGGCGTGATTTGACAAAAATGGCAACGCCTGTGAAGCATCCTATAGAGAAGCTTAAAAGCAGATTTATACTGCGTTACTGTTATGAGAGACTAATTTTAATAAGGGAATAGCCATTATTTGCAATCAATGCCTTGTTTAAATCACTTTTAATTCCAACTGAAGCTCGCATCTTGAGGCTAATTAGGTATAAACTCAGATAATTTTTGAACAAAGCTTGTGTTTTGCCTTGCAAGTACATAGCATAAGAGTTTAATTATAAAAAATAAATAATGACCAAATAATTGCCGCTTTTTGGGAATGGAATATATGCGAATTGCTCCTTTATCTCTGTTAATTTCAGCAAGTTTGCTTGCATCAAGTGCGTTTGCACAAGATACAGCGACGGTAACTGGGATTGAATCTGAGATCAGTATTAAACAAGCTGAATACGATAACTCTACACAGATACTTGAAAAACATTTAAAAGAAGAAAGTCAGTTACAAAGCCAACTTGATTTATTGCGTACTCGTTCAACTGCACTCGATAAAGAAAAGAACCAAGCACTTGATGCAATGAACGAGATGTACCGTCGTTTAATTGATGATCCAACGCTTGATATCAGTACCGCACAAGCACGTTATCAACAAGCCGTGGTTGATCATAAACAAAATAAAGATGATATAGCGATGCAGTTGGCGGCAATTGCATCCCACCGCAAAGATATTGAACAAATTCGCGTAGCTAAACATACCCAGCTAAACACGCTTGAAAGCTTAAAAGAACAATTAACAACAGCACGAGTAGAGCGCTTGCGTAACGAGTTTACCCGCGAGGGAACGTTAGAAGTTAATCACACCATCAACTGTAAGCGTACAGAAACGCTAGCAGCGTGTGAGCAACGCGGTCAGCAAATGGGTTTACAAAAAGCAACAAAACGCTTCGTAGATCAAATATTTGCAAACCTAACTGAAGAGCGATTGGTTGAACCAAAACGCAATATGGCTGGTGCGCAAGTACAAATATTAAGTAGCCATGTAGTAAATAGTGCATTCAGTGGTCAAGGTAATTACAACGTAAATTTAAGTGTTACCATGCGCGGAGATGTTAATAGCAGCCGTTTATGTAACTTATTAAGTGTTGATAATCGCTATTGTTCTGAGTACGGCACACCACTGAGCACACCTTATCAAGCAAGTTACGGTACTAGCTACTCAGATAGTCAGTTAACATTCAGTGATAGTAAGGATAATGACGTAGTTTCAGTGTCACGTTTAAATACGCAGTCGGTTCGAGACTACTCAGTAAAGCCAATGTTGATGCCAAAAGTTGATCCATTGGTTGTTGATAACAACAAAAATAGAATGGTTGAACTAACACTGCGATCAAATGTATTTGATGATGAAGTGTTTATTGATGGTGTGAGTTTTGGCTCAACACGCTTAGCGACTACTTTGCCAAGTGGCGTACATGATGTTGAAGTACGAAAACAAGGTTACCAATCATATCGTGTGCGTGTTGATTTGCGTAAACCGCAAACCATTCATGCCAAGTTGGTAAAAAAGCCTGAGTCGATTGCTGCACCGACATACACTCGAGAGCAACGAAATACAGCATCTACGACTACAGCGGTTGGCAATGCAGCCGGTGCGGCTGTGGTTGTTATTCCAGCAGGCACGTTTGAAATGGGTGATATCAATGGCAACGGACTTGCTAATGAGCGTCCTGTTGTTGAGAAAACCATAGCCAACTCATTTGCAATGCAAAGCAAAGAAGTATCAGTCGGTGCGTATAAGCAGTTTGTTACCAATAGCGGTTATAAAACAGAAGCTGAACGCAATCGTGGCTGTGCGTATTATTTAAATGGTGAGCCAGTTTGGGAAGCTAATTTAAATTGGCGTAACCCTGGCTTTGAGCAAGGCAATGATTATCCAGCTGTATGCTTAACCTATAATGATGCTAAAGCATATGCTGATTGGTTATCAGGTCAAACAGGCCAACAATATCGCTTACCGAATGAGGTTGAGTGGGAATATGCAGCTCGAGCGGGTACTAAAACCGAATACCCATGGGGTAATGAAATCGGTAAAAATTTAGCCAATTGTGGCTGGTGTGGTAGTGAATGGTCAAACAAAAGTGCATCACCGACAGGTGCTTTTGCGCCAAACGCATTTGGTCTCTACGACACCGTAGGAAATGTATGGGAATGGACTCATAAGTCAGCTCAGCAATCGGATGTAACAGTTCGAGGTGGTGCATGGAATTTTGCACCGAGTTTAGCTCGCGCTTCAACTCGTTTGATTTTAGCGCCGGACTTTCGTGCAAATTATATCGGTTTTCGCTTAGTACGCGAGCGATAAAAATAATTTAAAAAGGAAGCAATGCTTCCTTTTTACCCAATTAACAAAGGTAGCTGCGCTTTGTATTACTGAAATAATTCAGTATGTTAAAGTAGAGTCAGCTAACATAAGAACGTTTTCAAAGGTCATCCAGCCTCATGTTTAAAAAGCTCCGTGGTATTTTTTCAAACGATCTATCGATCGACTTGGGTACAGCCAATACCCTTATTTATGTTAAAGACGAAGGCATTGTCCTTAATGAACCATCTGTTGTTGCGATCCGTCAAGAACGCGCTGGTGGCCCTAAAAGTGTTGCCTCAGTAGGCACCGAAGCAAAGCAAATGCTTGGTCGTACTCCAGGTAATATTAAAGCGATCCGCCCGATGAAGGATGGCGTAATTGCTGACTTTTATGTAACTGAAAAAATGTTACAGCATTTTATTAAGCAAGTTCATAACAACAATTTTATGCGTCCTAGCCCACGTGTACTTATATGTGTGCCATGTGGTGCAACTCAGGTAGAAAAACGTGCAATACGTGAATCTGCAATGGGGGCGGGTGCGCGTGAGGTATATTTAATTGAAGAGCCAATGGCGGCTGCAATTGGTGCGGGTTTACCTGTGTCAGAAGCAACGGGTTCAATGGTTGTTGATATCGGTGGCGGTACAACTGAAGTCGCAATTATCTCACTTAACGGCGTAGTGTATTCATCATCAGTGCGTATTGGTGGCGATAAGTTTGATGAAGCAATCATTAATTATGTACGTCGTAATTTTGGTAGCTTGATTGGTGAAGCGACAGCTGAAAACATTAAGCATCAAATAGGGTCAGCTTTTAAAACTGATGAACCGATTGAAATTGAAGTGCGTGGTCGTAACCTTGCTGAAGGTGTACCGCGCTCATTTACGCTTAACTCGCACGAAATATTAGAAGCACTGCAAGAGCCATTAATGGGTATTGTAAGCGCTGTGATGGTGGCACTTGAGCAATCACCACCAGAGCTTGCGTCAGATATCTCAGCTAAAGGTATGGTACTAACAGGCGGTGGTGCACTGCTTAAAGACTTAGACCGTTTATTAATGGAAGAAACAGGTATTCCGGTAGTGGTTGCTGATGATCCATTAACGTGTGTAGCACGTGGTGGCGGTAAGGCACTTGAGATGATAGATATGCATGGTGGTGACGTATTTAGCTACGACTAATGAAGTTAATGTTTGGGCGTGCCATCTCTTTGCAACTGCGACTTTTTGTCGCAGTGCTGTTGAGTATCATGCTGATCGTAGGCGATCGTTATACACAAGGCGGCACCACGGTTCGCACCAGTTTAAATACGCTAGTCAGCCCATTATTGTATTTAGCTAATTTACCCTATGAAGTTTTTAGCCTTGGTGCTAAAAGCTTGCATACGCGTGATCAACTACTAACCGAAAACGAAGCATTAAAACAAAAGCAATTACTGCAAAGTGAACAACTTCAGCAATATCAATTTTTAGCCAAAGAAAATCAAAAACTGCGGGCATTACTTGGCTCTTCAGCTAAACAAGCTAACCGTAAAATCATTGCACAAGTACTGTCAGTTCATTCAAACCCATATAGTCACCAAGTGGTGATCAATCGCGGTGCGATTGATGGTGTTAGTGAAGGGCAAGCTGTGATTGACGAAATGGGCGTGGTAGGTCAACTTACAAAAGTGGGATCAACAACCTCTCGTGTACTTTTAATGACAGATACGACCCACGCAACACCGGTGCGCATTTTACGCAATGATGTGCGCACTGTCGTGGAAGGTGTAGGGAAAATAAACTCAGTAAAACTCTCCCATGTACCGCATAGCCTAGATGTACGTTATGGTGATGTATTGGTAACATCAGGTCTTGGTGGCACGTTTCCTGAAGGATATCCTGTTGCAGTTGTGACAGAGATAAACCGCGATGAAGGGCGTCCGTTTGCGCAAGTATACGCGGAGCCAATTGCTCAGCTAGACCGAATTCGCTTATTAGTGATCTTATGGCGTAGTCAACAGGAAATTATCAGCGATGAATAGCCGACACACATTACTTATCGGCTTTAGCATCTTTTTTGCATTGATCATGGCACTGATGCCGTTGCCGTTTTCATTTGAACCATTTCGTCCAGACTGGGTTCTACTCGTTTTAATGTACTGGTCATTGGCGGTTCCGCATCGTTTAAACATTGGTACTGCTTGGGTGGTGGGACTCTTAATTGATTTAGCATCAGGCTCGCCATTAGGTGTAAACTCACTCACTTACTCAATTTGTATTTTTGTTACTGCGAGTAATTTTCAAAAAATCCGTAACTTCTCGATTTGGCAGCAAGCAATATTGGTTGGGCTATTTTTAACGCTTTATCATTTAATGCAATTTTGGCTGAATCACTTTTTAATGGATGTGTATTTTAATCCGCAATACTTATGGCCAGTGGTTACTGGCATGCTAAGTTGGCCATGGATTTTCTTGCTGCTGCGTAAATACCGTCGTCATTTCAGGATCCGATAATGCAAACCGCCATTTATTTAGCGTCAGCTTCTCCAAGGCGCAAAGAATTGCTAACTCAGCTAGGCATTGAATTTTCGCAATTTAGTGTGGATGCCGACGAAAGCCAGTTAAGCAACGAATCTCCACGTGAGCTGGTTGAACGTTTAGCGCGCTTAAAAGCTCAAACGGGCGTGACTATGGGTTACACCGATCGCCCTGTATTGGGCAGCGACACTGTCGTGGTTATCGACAATCAATCGCTAGGTAAACCACTGGATAAAGCGGACTTTATGGCAACGTTAAAGCGTTTGTCAGGGCGAGAGCATCAGGTGCTAACCGCAATAGCATTTGCTACGCCAGAGCGAGTAATGAGTTGTGTGGTAACAACACAGGTCAGCTTTAAAACATTATCAGATCAAGAGTTAGAAGATTACTGGCAAAGTGGCGAACCACAAGATAAAGCCGGTGGTTATGGTATTCAAGGGTTAGGTGGTCGATTTGTAACGCATATTTCAGGTAGCTATTTTGCAGTTGTAGGCTTACCTTTATATGAATGCGAAAAATTATTAAGCGAATTCTTAAGTAGGTAACATGAGTATAGAATTACTGATCAACGTCACTCCGAGTGAAAGTCGTGTTGCTTTGATAGAAAATGGCGTATTACAAGAGATCCAACTAGAGCGAATTGGTAACTTAGGGATTGTTGGTAATATTTACTTAGGTAAAATTAGTCGCGTATTGCCGGGTATGCAAGCCGCATTTGTTGATATTGGTTTAGACAAGGCTGCATTTCTACATGCATCAGATATCGTTAATAGTGCTTCAATTGTAGAAGGCGTTGACGATCAACCAATAAAAAAAGTGCAAGACATCCGTGAGCTAGTTCGTCAAGGACAGTACATTATGGTGCAAGTGGTAAAAGATCCACTGGGTACTAAAGGTGCGCGTTTAACCACAGACATTACAATTCCTTCGCGTTATTTAGTTTTTATGCCGGATGCAACTCACGTGGGTGTGAGTCAGCGCATAGAAACAGAAGAGGAACGCGCGCGATTAAAAAATATTGTTGCTGATTATTCCGATGAAAACGGCAGCTTTATTGTTCGCACAGCAGCAGAGGGTGCAAACGAAGCTGAACTGCGCCACGACGCACAGTTTTTAAAAAAATTGTGGGAAAAAATAGTCGCAAAACGCAAAAAAACCAGCAAAGAAAGCATCCTTCATGAAGACTTAACTCTCGCATTTAGAACCTTACGTGATTATGTAGGTGAGGACATGGAGCGCATTAGAGTTGATTCAAAGTTAACATATGAAGAACTAAAAGCCTTCACTGCTGAATTTGTACCGATACTCTCAGAGGTGCTTGAATACTACCCAGGTGAGCGTCCGATTTTTGATTTATTTGATGTTGAAAACGAAATTCAAAAAGCACTACATCGTAAAGTGGAACTTAAATCAGGTGGGTATTTAATTATCGACCAAACTGAAGCAATGACCACGGTTGATGTAAATACAGGTGCCTTTGTTGGTCACAGGAATTTAGAAGAAACCATTTTTAATACTAATGTTGAAGCTACTTCGGCAATAGCTCGTCAGCTTAGGTTACGAAATTTAGGTGGCATAATCATCATCGATTTTATTGATATGATTAGTGAAGATCACAAACGCCGCGTATTACATTCACTGGAGTCGGCACTGGGTAAAGATCGTGCTAAATCAAACATTAATGGCTTATCTGCGCTTGGTTTAGTTGAAATGACACGAAAACGAACGCGAGAAAGCTTAGAGCATATTTTATGTGATGTGTGTCCCGCGTGTTCAGGACGAGGTTCGCAAAAAACAGTAGAAACCGTTTGCTATGAAATACTGCGTGAAATTGTACGTGTGAACAGAGCATATGCAGCAGACAAATTTATGGTTTATGCAGCACCAGCTGTGAGTGAGGCCTTGATTAATGATGAATATCATAACCTTGCAGAGCTTGAATTATTTATTGGCAAGCAAGTAAGCATTCAAACCGAAAGCCTCTATAGTCAAGAGCAGTTTGATGTGGTTATGATGTAATGAAAGCAAAGACGGCCTGTTTTTTTTGTATCCGTAAGTTATGGCAAGCCTGTGCTATAACATTGGTGCTGCTGGCCGTTATTGTGTCCGTATTAAAATATACACTCCCGTACGCTAATGATTATAAAGGTGACTTAGAAAATTACCTTTATGAAAAGTTTGCCGTTAATCTGTCAATTGGCGCTATCTCAGCGAGTTGGCATGGCAAAGGACCCTCTATTGTATTGGAAGAAATTTCCTTTGAAGATAATCAAACATCACCTATAGCATTGACGATTGCCAAAGCAAGCTTTGAGTTAAATGTATGGGAAACCATCAAAACGCAGCAATTAAAATCCAGCTACTTTGTAATTAACGGCTTTCATGCCAATGTTAATATACCGAGCATGTTGGATTCAAAAAGTACGGATGTATCTTTTGAGCAAAAAGAACTAATTGAAGGTTTATTCCTAGGTGAAACCGGGCATTTTGCTGTAGAGAATAGCAGTCTTAATTTTATGCTGGGAGATGGTAAAGATCGCCGTTTAATTCTTGAAAATATTGTTTGGCAGAACGAACCTGAACAGCATCTAGGAAGTGGTACTTTGGCTTTGCCGGGGATTTCGGTTGGCACGTTTGATGCGCGTTTAGCGCTCGTTGGCACTACTTTAGAAAGCATGGCTGGTGATGTTTATATACAAGCTGGCAATGTTGATGTTTCTAAGTGGCTTGCGCAATATATTAATGCTAGTAAAGAGCAGCTCAATTCAGATATTAATTTAGAGTCTTGGGTGAGTATTGAAAAAGGCTTAATTAAAGATGTCACCGTTAAATGGCTACCCAGCTATATTAATTGGCAGCAAGATACAAAAAATCACCAATTTAGCTTAAGTGAAGGGGGGTTTCACCTTTATCCATTTCAGCAAGGTTGGCGTTTAAAAAGTACGGGTTTAGGCATTAAAAATGATCAGCAATATTGGCCTGATTTTCAATTTGAAGCGCAACTAGATAAAAAACAAAAGCAGTTTTGGATACAGCAACTTGATTTTGACTTGGTTTCAAAACTGGCTCAATTAAGCAACTTTGCAGTCCTTGATCAACTTATCAACCTTCAACCAAGTGGGCAAGTTGATTACGCTTACTTTCAATATTCGTCTCCTGAGCAATGGCAATTATGGTTTGAGGCGCAGCGGCTAGGCTGGCTTACTAAGCAAGGTATTCCAGGCGCGCAAGATTTACGTATTGATGGATTGTTAAATCAAGACTATGGGCGTATTAACTTATTTGGCGAGCATAACCAATTACTCACCGGCGATACGTTTAGTCATCCAATAAAATATAATCAGCTCAATATGCAAATTGATTTGGCCAGCAGTGAGCAAGGCTGGCAGATAAGCAGTGATAATATTTGGCTTGATAATGATGAGGCAACAATTGCCGCTGAAATGAAGCTTAGCTTAGGGGGGCAACCTAGGCTTGATTTATACGCCGAAGCATTCGTTCCTAACGCGAGTATTGTAAGTCATTACTTCCCACTCCCAGTTATGACCAATAGTTTAGTTGATTATTTAACTGGTGCGATTAAAGGGGGAGAAATACCACAAGCGCAAGTGTTGTTTTCAGGGCCATTAACAGGTTTCCCGTTTGCTGATAATTCAGGGCAGTTTGAAGTGTTAGCCCAAGTTGAGCAAGCACATTATCAATTTGCGCCTAATTGGCCTGCAGTGACAAAAGGTAGCGCAAAGCTGCATTTTGAAAATGAACGTATGGATATTTACTCTCAACAAGGTGAACTTGTTAATTTAGCCGTGGGTAATGCAGTGCATGTGAGTATTGCAGATCTAATGGATGCAGACATTCTTAATGTTAAAATTAACAAACAAGCAGATGTAAAAAAACTATTACCTTTTTTTAAAGCCACCCCCATTGCAGATCCTCTGGCAAATGTATTTGAAGTGATCCAAGGCCAAGGTGAAGCGAGTGCGGATATAGAGTTGTTGGTTGATTTAAATGACCTGAATGTAAATGCCAAAGGGGTTGTTAACTTAAGCAAACTCCCCGTTTATTTAGCGCAACCAGGCGTACAATTAGAGCAAGTAACAGGCAAACTGTATTTTAATGATGACCATATAAGCTTAAAAAATGCCGAAGCAACGTGGTTAGGTATGCCGCTTAAGGTTAACTTTGATGGTAAAAGTATCAAAGATAGCTACCGTGGTGATGTGGACATTAAAGCACAATTAAACGCACACACCTTGATTAAGCACGGGCAAGGTCTTTTAAAAGACTATTTAAGTGGCGAAAGTGAAGTTGCTATAAATATAGGGCTTAATTTTTTAGCTGATGGTTTTAATTATCATGCCAACGTGAGCTCTCAACTGAAAGGGCTCAAAAGTGAATTACCTGCGCCTTATACCAAAAATGCAGAGCAAGTTTGGCCACTTAGCGCCGTTATTCAAGGCGATAATATTTCAAACTTGATCACTGCTAATATCAATAAAAACGTGTACTTTAATGGGATTTTAGCCAACGACACTGGCCAACTCAGCAATGCTCATTTAATTTTAGGGGCACAAGATTTAGGTTTGAACCGTGAAAACTTAACGGTAGCGATCAATTTAGATCAAACCGATCTGCTGCCATGGCTTGGTTTAATTAAACAAATAGTGAGCATTAACCAAACAGCATCTGATGCTCAAGGAGTACTTCCTCCCCTCAGCGAAGTGGTTGGCAAGGTGCAGCAATTAACGATCGCGGATATTGCATTTAATGATTTCGAAATGCGTTTAGCGCCTGTTGATAACGACTTAAGTTTAAAGCTGAACGCCAAAGAATTACGCTCGCAGGTGTTTATTCCTTTAGGGCAATTAAGTCGTCCTATCCATATTGCTACTGATTATTTAAGAGTTAACTTTACGCCTTCAAATGACAACTCCAATATATCAACAATTCCTGAAAACTATACATGGTTGAACGATTTACCCGCAATAGAATTTGAGTGCGCAGACTGTAAAGTGGCAAGCTACCAACTAGATAAAGTGAGCGCATCGTTTTATGGTGATGGGCAAAAACTAACGGTATCAGAATTAGTTGTTGATAAAAGTAAGCATATTTTACGCGCAAAAGGCGAATGGAAAAATGGGCTCACACAGTTTAATGGCAATATGCAAAGTACTGACATAGGTGAATTATTTGATGAATTTGATATAACCACCACAGTTAAAGACTCAACCGCAGATATTAAATTTGATTTAGCGTGGCAAGATGCGCCTTATCAATTTGATATACCCAGTTTATCAGGGGATTTAGATTGGCAATTAGGCGAAGGTCATTTAGCTGAAGTCAGTGATGGTGGAGCGCGGGTGTTTTCATTACTGAGCCTAGATTCATTGGTGCGTAAGCTTAAGCTCGACTTTAGAGATGTTTTTTCAAAGGGATTTTTCTATAACAGCATGCAAGGCACTATGCAGTTGGACAAAGGCATTGCTTATACACAAGACACTAAAATGGATGGTGTACCCGCAGATTTAACCATTAAGGGCCACACTAACCTTAATACCATGGAAATTGATTACGACCTAGCGGTTGCCCCGCAAGTAACCTCAAGTATTCCCGTGATAGTTGCGTGGATGGTAAACCCTGTTACCGGTTTAGCTGCGTTGGCGATTGACAAAGTACTTCATTCTGCACGGGTTATCTCGGAAATAAATTTTAAAGTTAGCGGCAGTATGAGCGATCCTGTTGTACAGGAAGTTGATCGTAAAAGTCGCGAAGTAACTATTCCGCAAGCTGCACAAAATCAGCCACAAGCAGCGCAAAAGTCTCATGAGTTAACACTCAAAGACGCCGCAGTGACAGCCACTCAATGAGAGTTTTATTATGCAACCAATGATAGTTGCTATGCAGATGTGCTCAGGCGTGTGTGCAGATGAGAATATCAATCAACTTAAACAACTACTTGTAAAACTCCCTAAAACACGGCCATTACTGGTGTGTTTACCTGAGAGCTTTTTAGTGTTTGGCAAAAGTGGCCAAGATGCATTAGCCGTAGCAAAGCAAAGTGATTATTATCAACAGCAATTAAGTGCTTTGTGTCGTTTACATGATATTTGGTTAGCAGCAGGCACATTACCGATCAGTGCTAACAATGATCGCTATTTTGCAGCATCGCTACTATTTAATAGCAGTGGCGAGGTGTTAGCGCAGTACAACAAAATTCATTTATTTGATGTTGATGTGGCGGATGGCACGGGTTCATACCGAGAATCAAACTTCACACAAGCAGGTGAAAACGTGGTCGTGGTTGATTCTCCATTTGGTAAAATCGGCCTCACAGTATGTTATGATCTTAGATTCAGTGGTTTATTTAGTGCATTGCAACGTCAAGGGGCTGAAGTTATTTTAGTGCCTAGTGCATTTACTACGGTCACTGGCGAAGCGCATTGGCAACCTTTATTAAAGGCCAGAGCGATTGAAACACAAAGTTATGTAATTGCCGCTGCACAAGCAGGGCAACATGAAAATGGCCGCGCAACATACGGCCACAGCATTATTATTTCTCCTTGGGGCGACGTCCTCAGTGAGCTTGCAAATGGCATAGGGTTTATTGGCTGCCAGCCAGATTTGAACCAATTACATGCCATTCGTCGAGATATGCCCGTGCAATCTCACCAACGATTTAGAGAGCATTTATTATGAATACGGTTGAACAGCATTTATTACACGACAGCCAGCTAAATCGAGAAGAACTCGAAAAAACGCTTGGTTTTATTCATCAGCATAATGTTGATTACGCTGATCTTTATTTTCAATCTAGTCACCATGAATCATGGGTACTGGAAGATGGCTTAGTTAAAGAAGGCTCTTACAACGTTGAGCGCGGTGTCGGTGTGCGCGCTGTAAGTGGTGAAAAAACAGGCTTTTCGTACTCAGATGCAATCAATCTTGAGGCGCTTAACAAAGCCGCTACAGCTGCGCGTAGTATCGCCGAGGCGGGTGAGAGTAAAGCAATTCAAGTCTTTAGTGATGTAAAAGCCAAGCAGCAGTTTGCACCATTACAGCCAATTCAAAGTATGAGCGATAACGACAAAGTAAGTTTGTTACGTGAGCTTGAAAATTATATTCGCGAACTAGCCCCAGATGCAGAGCAAGTGATTAGCTCAATGTCAGCCGTCTATGAAGAGATATTGATTGCCGCAAGCGATGGTACATTTGCTACTGATATTCGCCCATTGATCCGCTTAAACTGCTCAGTACTACTTGAAAAAGAGGGTCGACGTGAACGCGGTGGCGCAGGTGGCGGCGCACGTTTAGATTATGGTTATTTTAAAGAGTTAGTCGATGGCAAACCACGTTGGATGGAATACGCAGAAGAAGCTGTTCGCCAAGCAAAAGTAAACCTAGAAGCCATTGATGCACCCGCTGGTAGTATGGAAGTGGTACTTGGTGCAGGCTGGCCTGGCGTATTACTACACGAAGCTGTTGGCCATGGTTTAGAAGGTGATTTTAACCGTAAAGGTGCATCAGCATTTAGCGGTAAAGTAGGTGAGAAAGTCGCATCTGAGTTATGTACTGTGGTAGATGATGGCACTATAGCCGATCGCCGTGGTTCACTTAACGTAGATGATGAAGGCACACCAGCGGCTTACAATGTGCTGATTGAAAACGGTATTTTAAAAGGGTATATGCAAGACAAGCTAAATGCACGTTTGATGGGAGTAAACCCAACAGGCAATGCGCGCCGTGAATCATACGCCCATTTACCTATGCCACGTATGACCAACACCTACATGTTAGGCGGCGAGCACAGCCAAGCAGATATAATCAGTACTGTTAAAAAGGGTATCTTTGCACCAAACTTTGGTGGCGGCCAAGTAGATATTACTTCAGGTAAGTTTGTATTTAGTGCCTCAGAAGCGTACTTGATCGAAAATGGCAAAATCACACAACCAATTAAAGGCGCAACTTTAATTGGTAACGGCCCAGAGGTAATGCAACAAATCTCGATGGTAGGTAACGATTTAGCGCTTGATAAAGGCGTAGGCGTATGTGGTAAAGACGGTCAAAGTGTTCCTGTTGGCGTGGGTCAGCCAAGCCTTAAAATTGATAACCTAACGGTTGGTGGTACAGCTTAACTTTTGTAAGTATCGTATAGCCTCAAAATTAAAACCTTGAGAGCGCAGGCTCTCAAGGTTTTTTTATATTAACTGTTGCTGTAAAAAGTCCATAAAGGCCACAGCTTGCTTCGGCTGAAATTTACGAGACGGATAGACAAACTGTAAACCAATCTGTTCTTTATCTTTATTACTAAACCCCAGAATATGCTCATCTAATATAGTTACTAAGCCTCCGTTAGCTAAATCAACACTAATATCGACCAATGATTTAAGTGCAATGCCGGCTCCATCAATAGCCCATTGCCTGATAACTGAACCATCACAGCTACTCATGGCGACAGGAACACGTATTATTGTGTTTTTAAAATGCCAGTCATTCATCGGCTGGCCAAATCGTTCCATCACTAGGCATCGATGATCAGCTAAATCACTCGGTGATAAAGGTTGCCCATGTTGTTCTATGTAATCAGCTGAGGCGCATAGCACCCGTTTATTGGGTTTGATCTTACGGCTGATTAAATTACTGTCTGGTAAGTTACCAAAGCGGATAGCGACATCAATACCTTCTTCAACTAAGTTGATTAAGCCATCCGTTAAATGAAGATGTGGTTTTACTTGCGGATTAAGGGCAACAAATTTTGATAGTGCAGGGGCAACAAACTGCTTACCAAAATCAGAAGGGGCAGTGATTTTTAGGCTGCCTGAGAGCTCGTTGTCACTGATTGTGATGCTCTGCTCTGTGGCATCAACTTCAGCAATCACTCTTAAACAGCCCTGATAAAATCGCTCACCTGCATCAGTTAACTTAATGCTACGGGTATTACGGATCAATAAACGTGTTTGATAGTGGTTTTCGAGCTGATTAATTCGTGCCGTCATGCTCGCTGGCGATAAACCTATTTTTCGTCCTGCTGCCGCAAGTCCTGCGGATCTCACTACATGAACAAAAAGCTGCATATCATCAATTTTAGTCATTAACCCTCACCTTTATATTCAGCTTTTATGAATAGTCTTTTTAATATTAACTCAATTATCAAATTATTATAAACAATTAAACTGATTGTATTAAAAACGACAAGAGAAAACGAATGCGATTAGATCATGTATTAATTTCAAGTGCTGACTATCAAGCTATGCGTCACTTTTTTATCAGCTCAATTGGATTGACGCAAGGGTACCGCCCGCCTTTTTCGTTTGAAGGTAGTTGGCTATATGGCACCGATAATATTGCGTTGGTCCACTTAGTCAATGCTGCTGGAAATAAAGCACAGCAGCGTTATTTATCAGCGGTTAATACCAAAATGCAAGGCCGAGGTGTTGTAGATCATATTGCAATTCGCAGCTTAGGTTATCAAGTATTTAAGAATCGTTTAGATCAAACAGGAGTCATTTATTTTGAGCGCTCAGTGCCTGAGCTGCTAGAGCATCAGGTTTTTATTGATGGGCCTGAAGGGCTAAAAATCGAAATGCTATTTAATAGTAATGAAATTTAGTTTTAACCCTAGGGCGTGTTGACCTTTGTGGATTGAAATTTGTTCAATCTAGGGGCGATTTAATCGCGACGCGAGGTTTGGAATCGAGTGGGCTCGATAACTGCTCCTGCGTTATTCTACTGGCTCACATCTATGTGAGAATAAGTAAAAATCGAGCAAAGCTTGTGCGCCCTGCTCACGCCCCTTACCTACATCCATGTAGGCAACAAAGAGTCAATCGCCCCTAGGAAGAACCCTTTGGGCAGCGCGTGTTTGGTATTTATACTGCGTTATCGCCTATTTATGGGGAACACACACCATAGGCGCTGCCTTGCCTAAATACCAAATAGACTGCTGTAAAATCAATCACAAAAGGTCAACACGCCCTAATGTAAATTATTAAATAAGAGAGAAAATTATGTCTATAAAATCTATGTCTATAAAATCGTTATTCGATGCTAAAACAATTGGCGATACAACCCTTAATAATCGAATTGTTATGGCGCCTATGACCCGCTCACGCACAGCGCAACCGGGCGATATTCCAACTGAGTTAATGGCAACTTACTATGCTCAACGCGCAAGTGCTGGGCTGATTATTTCAGAGGCAACGCAAATTAGCCCGCAAGGCAAAGGCTATTCGTTCACGCCTGGTATTTACTCGCAGGAGCAAATTGAAGGTTGGAAACTCGTAACTAAAGCTGTGCACAACGAAGGCGGAAAAATATTTTTACAGCTGTGGCATGTAGGGCGTATGTCACATCCTTCATTTCATAGTGATGGCTTACCTGTTGCGCCATCAGCACTGGCTCCAGATGCACAAGTTTGGGTTGTGGGTGATGATGGACAAGGGCGCATGCTTGATTGCCCAACCCCACGTGCGCTTAACACTTTAGAAATTAAAGCAATTGTGACCGACTATAAACAAGCGGCTATTAATGCAATAAAAGCAGGCTTTGATGGTGTTGAAGTACATGGTGGTAACGGTTACTTAATTGACCAATTTTTACGACGCTCATCGAACAAGCGCCTTGATGAATATGGTGGCAGTCAAGAAAACAGAATACGCTTTGCGTGTGAAATTATCGCTGCAATTAGTGGAGCTATTGGCGCGGACAAAGTCGGTATCAGGCTCGCACCCTTTATAACCCAGCGCGGGATGGATGACAGTGAAGCTATTGAAACAATTTTACTCGCGGCAAATAAATTTGATGACATAGGCATTGCATATATTCACCTAGCCGAAGCAGATTGGGACGATGCGCCAACAGTGACACTCGAATTTAGAGAGGCACTACGTCGCGGTTTTAGTGGTGCTATTATGGTTGCTGGTAATTACACCGAACAAGCAGGGGCTGAGCTTATTAATAAAGGCCTTGCTGACTTTATTGCATTTGGTCGACGTTTCATTGCGAACCCTGATTTACCGTATCGCATTGAACACCAACTGCCATTGAGCAATATTACTGACCATACCACACTTTTTGGTGGCACAGCGGTAGGTTATACCGACTACCTTCCTTATCAGCAATAAATCAGGCTTTTAAAAAATAAAGACAAGGAATACCTATGTTTAATATAACAAAAACAGCTGCCGCATTAATACTGACCGGTTTGTTTAGTAATGTAAGTTTTGCTGCTGAATTTAATTTATCAAGCCCTGATTTACAGCAAGGTCAGGCAATAGCGAAGGCACAATATTGGAACCACTTTGGCTGTCAAGGAAGCAATATTAGGCCGCAACTTGATTGGCAAAATGCGCCTAAAAAAACCAAAAGTTTTGCAGTGACAGTTTATGACAATGATGCACCGACAGGCAGCGGGTTTTGGCATTGGGTAGTGTACGATATTCCAGCAAATACGAGCTCAATTGCATCCAAGTCATTACCACTTGGTGCTGTTGAAGGCAATACTGATATGGGCAAAGCTGGCTACTTTGGCCCTTGTCCACCAGAAGGAAGAAAGCATAATTACACTTATAAAGTATATGCATTGGATGTTGAAAAGCTTGATGTACCAAAGGGGGCAACGAGTGCATTAATTGGGTTTTTCATACACCAGCATGCCCTAGGTACAGCGAGTATCACGGTGGCGGCAGGTCCGCGTTAATTAACTTAGGATATACAGATGAAAATATTATCTCTGTTTACGTGTTTAACCGTATTACTTGGCAGTTTACCAACTAGCGCTGAACAGCTATCTGAAAAATCAGAGTTTTGGCCAGATAATGCACAGCTAGTGATCTCTATTTCAATGCAATTTGAAGCCACCGCACAGGATGCGACTGATGCTGGACCATTTCCTCAAATAGAGGTGGGCTATCACGATACTATTTCCCCAACATGGTTTCAATATGGTATGAACGAGGGGATTCCACGGTTGCTCGACTTATGGGATAAGCATAATATCAAAGTAACGTCGCACATGGTGGGCAGGGCTGTTGAGTTAAATCCTATGTTAGCCAAAGAAGTTGTTACAAGAGGGCATGAAGCATCTGGTCATGGTCAAGCGTGGACCCCGCAATATTCAATGACAGCAGAGCAAGAGCGTGCTTCATATATAAAAAGCGCCAATATAATTGAGAAAATAACGGGCACTCGCCCTGTTGGTTTTAATGCTTTTTGGATGCGACACTCAAAAAACACATTATCCATATTACAAAATTTAGGCTTTATTTATCACATTGACGACTTATCTCGTGATGAACCATCGTATACGCCTGTAAATGGTAAGCCTTTTGTTGTGGTGCCTTATACCTTTAGAAATAACGATATTGTGCGTTACTCGGGCAGCACAGCGATGACAAGTAAAGCCTATTTACAAGAACTAAAAGATGAGTTTGATGTACTTTATAGCGAAGGTAAAACAAGACGGCGAATTATGTCGATAAGTGCGCATGACCGTGTTGCTGGGACGCCTGCGAGAGTTAAAGCACTTGATGACTTTATTCTGTACGTCAAACAGCATCAAGGTGTTAAGTTTATGCGTAAAGACAATATAGCAAAATGGATCATGCAACAAACACAGGTGCCGACTAATCCAGCCAGAAAATTTAACGACTGATGAAATAGCACTGAATGATAGAGTAAACATACGCAGCTTTAGGGCCTATTGATATGGCCCTAAAGAAGGAATAGTATGCTTGCATATTCAAATGAAAACAGATGTTATTTTTTATGATTAAAAAATGTGTTTTTAGCCTAGCCCTTATTACTCTTAGCGGCTGTACGAGCCTATCGCAAGAAGAGTGCGCATACGCGAATTGGCAGCAGCTTGGCTATGATCATGGCCAATCAGGAAAAACTTACAGCCAAGGTGTTGATACCGTAACAGCCTGTCAGGAGTTTGGTATTTCACCTGACGTTGCACAGTATAAAGAAGGTTATAACAATGGCTTGCGATATTATTGTAAACCTGAAAACGGCTTTGCAGTGGGTATTCGTGGTGAGTCATTTAATGGTGTATGCAACAGCAAACAATTTCGAAAGGCGTGGGAAGAGGGCAATGATCGTTACCAAGTCGAAGTAAGAAAAACCGAAATAAAAAATCGGCTAGACACAATAAACAGACGACTTGAAGTAATCAGAAGCGAATTAAGCGCTGCAAATATATCGAGTAACGAACGTGCAGTATTAATTAACGAGCAAAGAGATCTTGATGATGAGCGCAATGATTTAAGAAGAGAGCGTGCGCTTATTCCACTGTTAAATAAGCTACCGTCAGTTCATATTGACTATGAACTATAAAAACCTTGGTACACACCAAGTTTAAAAGCGATGTGTACCAAGTGTATTATTTTAAGGCCTAAATTCAAGAGAATATTAAGCTCTACTTTGGCTGAAAAATAAACATGCCGCTGCAAATATTACTTCGCAAAGATTTACAGAGGCTAGCCTCGAGTCTCTTGTTTTTTTGCCTCGTTATACCACAGCGTCATAAAGCACTCTGTTAGTTTATGCTCTATTTGAAGCGCCTTGTCTGTTGGGCAAAATAGCGTAAAGCTTGCTTTAAACTCACCTATTTCAGTGGTGCCAAAATGAATTTCAGGCGCGGGGCCTGAAATTTTAGCATCCAGCTTTCTCTCAATAATTGAATTATAACGGCTTGCTACTTCTTCAAATTCTTCACAATGGCGTTTGGCTTCATCCATTAAATTTTCATAAATTGGATAAGGGTTAAAGCTTTCTTTACGGATAATAGTAAAGTGGTGTGTTGCAAAGCGTTTTACAAAGTTTAAATTTTTAATTGGGCTGGTGATCAGTTTATTATTTGGTATATATATGGTTTTTCTGGAAAATTGATAGGTGTGCATATCAATTTCATGCATAGTAGTTTTGATCCAATCAGTTTCAGCCACTTCACCATAATACTCACCAACTTGGATCCAATCGCCTATTCTAAATGGCCGTGTTGTTACCAAGTAGAAAAAGCCAATCACACATTGAATAAACTCTCGCGTAGCAAGTACAATCGCAACAGCAAATGCAGCAATAGACAGCGCAAAGTTTTGTATTTCAGTTGACCAAACAAACAGCAGTGATAACACCATCACAAAATTAATAAAATGCTTAATGTTGTGTGCAATGTAGCGAATGTCTTTTTCTTTTTTCTCAGCACGATTTCGCGCTAACTTATCAACAAGCATTTTTAGGATGAATGCAATTGTTAGCATTATCAATGAAATAAGAAATGGATGTAGTAGTATATCTTTGATCATAACTTCCTAATAGGCTGAATAAATTTAGCATTATCATAGTGGGCGCTTTATGAAACACAATGAAAGCATCGCACTTTTTACAATGGCTGTAATTTAACATTAATAACAACAAAAAACCCCTTAGAAAATTAATCCTAAGGGGTTTTTTATGTTAATAAGCGCAGGGCTTATCTCATCGTCACAAATTCCTCTGAGCCCGTTGGATGTAGTGCTACAACGGCGTCAAAATCAGCTTTGGTAGCGCCCATTTTCATAGCAACCGCAAAACCTTGGATCATTTCATCAACCGCAAAGCCTAAGCCGTGTAAGCCAACCACTTTCTCGTCAGGGCCTGCACACACTAGCATCATGTTACATGCTTGGCGGTGCTGGGTAACTGCAGTGTACATAGCTGCAAAGCTTGATTTGTACACTTTTACGTTTTCTTCACCGTACTGTGAGACTGCCTCTTGCTCAGTTAAACCTATCGTTCCAATCGGCGGGTGACTAAATACCACGGTAGGCACTAAGCTGTAATCCATTTTCAGATCATCTGGCATGTCTTTATTAAACAACCGCTCTGACAGTGTACGCCCTGCTTTTACTGCAACGGGTGTCAGCTCAATGCCGCCTTCGATGATATCGCCTACAGCATAAACATTTTTTGCTGTGGTATTTTGGTATTCATCAACTTTAACAAAACCGCTTTCGTTTACTTCAACACCAGCAGCTGCAAGGTTAATTTTATCGGTTGTTGGCTGGCGGCCAATTGCCCAAATTACTTGGTCAACGTTTTGGCTATAACCGTTTTCAAAGTGAATGGTTAAGCTACCATCGCTTTCTTTAACCACTTCTTTTGGTGAACATTCGGTATGCAGCGTAGGGCCTTCTTTAGCCATAATATCAACCAGTGTGTCGATTATATATGGGTCAAAGGTGCGCAGTGGTTTACTTTTACGAACAAATAAATGAGTTTCAGTGCCTAGGCTATGTAGTACGCCTGCGATCTCAACGGCAATATAACCAGCGCCCACAACAGCAACGCGTTTTGGTTGCTCGTTCAGCTCAAAAAAGCCATTTGAATCAATGCCGTGTTCAGCACCTGGAATATTTGGAATGCTAGGGCGACCGCCTACGGCAATTAAAATATGATCAGCTGTGTATAGTTCGCCATCTACTTCAACGGTTTTACTATCAATAAATTTAGCAAAACCTTTTATTACAGTAACCCCGTTTTTCGCTAGGCCATTATCATACCCTTTGTGAATACGACCAATATAAGCTTCGCGACTTTCAACTAATTTACTCCAGTTAAAACCTTTTACTTCAACATTAAAACCGTAATCAGGAGCATATAAATTAATTGCTTCAGCAATTTGAGCGCCATGCCACATTACTTTTTTTGGTACACAGCCTACGTTTACGCAGGTGCCACCCATATGTTTTGCTTCAATTAATGCAACGTTTGCGCCGCGCATTGCCGCACGGTTAGCTGAACCGATCCCGCCGCTTCCGCCGCCAATTGCAATGTAGTCAAAATGCTGAGCCATAGTTAGTCCTCAAAGATGAAATGATCATATTAACGTGATGATAGCACAAGGAAGACCTGTTAAAAGCCCCTTGTATTTCATCAGTTCGCCCCAACTTCAAAATGATATTCGCAATGATTTGAGAGCTAACATGACCGATTTAACAAATAACCCACTCGTAGGCCTTGAAGGCTTACCGCCATTTTCAAAAATTAAACCTGAGCATGTTGTCCCAGCGCTAAAACACGCAATAGAACAATGCCGTACAAAAATAGACGACGTGTTAGCTAATAAATCATTTACATGGAATGACTTGGTACTGCCACTAGAAGAAGTTGATGACAAGCTGTCACGTGTTTTTTCACCGGTATCACACCTAAATTCAGTATTAAACAGCGATGCACTTCGCGAAGCGTATGAGCAATGTTTACCGATTATTTCAGAGTATTCTACCTTTGTGGGCCAGCATCAAGGCCTCTATGAGGCATATAATGCATTGCACAATAGCGATGAATTTAAAAGCTTAACGACAGCTCAACAAAAATCGATCACTAATGCACTGCGCGACTTTGAGTTATCAGGTATTGCATTAGCGCCAGAGCAGCAAAAGCGTTACGGCGAAATCAGTGCGCGTTTATCTGAATTAGCAGCAAAATTTGGCAATAACGTTATGGACGCCACACTTGCTTGGCAAAAGCACATAACAGATGAAAGCGAATTAGCTGGTTTACCAGAGTCAGCATTAGCGTTGGCAGCAGAAACTGCAAAAAATAAAGAATTAGACGGTTGGGTGTTTACTTTAGATTTCCCATCTTACCTACCTATTATGATGTACGCCGATAATCGTGAGCTTCGTGAAGAAGCTTATACGGCATTTGTAACGCGCGCATCTGACCAAGGTCCGAATGCTGAGGAGTTTGATAACTCAGCGATTATGAGTGAAGAGCTAGCGCTACGTCATGAAATATCGCAGTTGTTAGGCTTTGCAAGTTATGCTGAAAAATCACTGGCAACAAAAATGGCTGAAACACCAGAGCAAGTATTCTCATTTTTAGAAGACTTAGCGGTTAAATCTAAGCCACAAGCAAAACAAGAGTTGGCTGAGCTACAAACATTCGCAAAAGAAAAACACGCTATAGAGCAGTTATCGGCATGGGATTACGCTTATTATGGTGAAAAACTAAAACAAGAAAAATACGCAATTTCAGACGAAGTACTGCGCCCTTATTTCCCAGCAGATAAAGTGCTAGGTGGCTTATTTGAAACAGTAAACCGTTTATTTGGTATTACTGTAAAAGAGCTGAATGACATTGATACTTATCACAAAGATGTACGCTTTTTTGAAGTTTACGACAGTAGCAATACGTTACGTGGCCGTTTTTACTTAGATTTATACGCGCGTGATCATAAACGTGGTGGC
The DNA here is from genome assembly GCF_001298125.1 of Pseudoalteromonas porphyrae. Taxonomy (NCBI): domain Bacteria; kingdom Pseudomonadati; phylum Pseudomonadota; class Gammaproteobacteria; order Alteromonadales; family Pseudoalteromonadaceae; genus Pseudoalteromonas; species Pseudoalteromonas porphyrae. The sequence continues at coordinate 94,179 of NZ_LHPH01000014.1, forward strand.
GCATGGATGGACGATTGCATGGGCCGTAAAATCCGTGCCAATGGCGAGCTACAAACACCGGTTGCCTACTTAGTGTGTAACTTTAATAAAGCGGTGGGTGATAAGCCTGCACTGTTTACGCATGACGAAGTAACAACCTTGTTCCATGAATTTGGTCACGGTATTCACCACATGCTCACCCAAGTTGATGCCGCGCCTGTGGCAGGAATTAATGGTGTTGCATGGGATGCCGTTGAGCTACCAAGTCAGTTTTTAGAAAATTGGTGTTTTGAAGAACAAGCACTTAATTTTATTTCAGGCCATTTTGAGACAGGTGAGCCATTACCAAAAGAGTTACTTGATAAGCTGCTTGCGGCTAAAAACTATAACTCAGGCATGCAAATGCTGCGTCAGATAGAGCTTTCACTGTTTGATTTTAGAATCCACAATGATTATCAAGCAGGAGGTGAATGCCAAATTCAAGCATCTTTAGATAAAGTGCGAGATCATACTGCAGTTGTTAAACCACCCGCGTTTAATCGTTTTCAGCATGGCTTTAGTCACATATTTGCAGGTGGTTATAGCGCAGGTTATTACTCATATAAATGGGCCGAAGTATTGTCAGCTGATGCTTTTTCTAAGTTTGAAGAAGAGGGAATTTTTAACGCTGAAACAGGTAAAGCCTTTATGCAGCATATTTTAGAAAAAGGCGGCAGCGAAGAACCAATGGAATTATTTAAAAACTTCCGAGGCCGTGAGCCAAATATAGACGCATTATTGCGCCATAGCGGCATTACTGCATAGTCAGTTTTTAAGTAAAAAAGCGCCTTATGGCGCTTTTTTACTATTTAGAGTAATAAATTGTCGCAAAATAATCCCTCCGTACTATGCTTTTTTAAGTAATTCATTAAAAGGGAATGGAGCATGACAAAACTGGTATTAGCGATTGACGATGATAAATACGTTCACCATGTCATTGAAGAATCATTAGCAGGGTTTTGTAAATTAATTCATGCAAAAAATGGCGAGGAAGGATTAAGGTTAGCATTAAAATATAACCCAGATATTATTTTACTCGATGTTGAAATGCCTGGTAAATCAGGTTATCAAGTCTGTACTGAATTAAAAAATAATGACCAAACCAAAGACACGCCCGTAATGTTTTTATCAGGAAAAAGTGAATTGCCCGAGCGTGTTAAAGGGTATAACGCCGGCGCTGCAGATTACATCGTCAAGCCTTTTAACGCACAAGAATTAATGGCCCGAATACAAGTGCTTTATGAGTATCGTCAGCATTCAAATAAGCTAAAAGATGATATTAAAAAAGCGGAGATCACTGCTGAAATAGCGATGACAGATTCAGGCGATATGGGGCGAATAATGCGCTATGTTGGGCAAAGTTATCATGCCCATGATATACAAACTTTATCTGAGTATTTTTTCGAATTTTTTAAACCCTTAGATCTTGAGGTTATTGTTGCTTTTTGGTATCAGGAAATAGGCGTTTTTTGTACTACAGATGGCTGTGTTTGCCCATTAGAGCAAGAGCTACTAGAGAAACATCGTTATGCTAACCGATTTGTTGATTTTAGCAGTTGTACAATTATTAATTTCCCTAAAGTATCTATTTTAATTAAAAATATGCCTTTGAGTGATGTAGCACTTTATGGCCGCTATAAGGATTTATTCCCGCACCTTTTAGAGGTTACTAACGCTAAAATTCAAGATATGGAAGTAAACGAAAAAGCACTTTCGCAAGCGCATAACGTAGGCAATGCCTTTTCAGAGCTATCAGAGTTAATGTTTGCAAACAGTGATACCCGAGAGCAGGCTGTGGATCAAATGACAGAGCAATTGTCAGAAATTCGTAAAACCATGCAGCAATATCCGGAGCTAGCCAATAATCAAGCGTTAGCCCTTAATGTTGAACAGTTAGAAAAAACACAGTTATTGTTTGCATCACTCAATGATGATTTAGGATTTGTAAAATATCAGCTTAACCATATTATTGACTCACGTACTGAATTAATTGATAGCTTAAGTAAAATAGCCACACCAGAGTTTACAGATAATATTACGTCACAAACTGATATTGAGCTATTTTAGTGCTATAGCGCTTTGCAGTTGATATACTTCGCGAGCTATTTACGGTCGGAGTTTATTTTGGTTATACAGTGTCCTTTTAAAGAATTACGTCATTATCTTACTGGTATTGAGCAGCGCTTTGGGCTTGAAAAATGGGCTGCAGAAACGTCTGGTTTTTCACTTCATTATGGTGAAGATGGTTTAACACTTCGTAAAACAGATGAGCCAAAGCTTGGCGCGATAAGCGTTGACTTTGTGACCGGGGCGGTTGCCCATAGGCGCAAGTTTGGGGGTGGTAAAGGTCAATCAATTGCTAAAGCGGTAGGGTTAAATAAAGGCGCCACACCAGTTGTACTTGATGCAACAGCAGGGCTTGGCCGCGATGGTTTTGTTTTAGCATCTTTAGGCTGTAAAGTGATTTTACATGAACGCCATCCAGTTGTTGCCGCATTACTTTATGATGGCTTAGAGCGTGCTTATAACGACATTGAAATAGGCCCATGGATGAAAGAAAACATGAGCTTAGTGTTTGGTTCAAGTCATACATTATTGGCCCAATGTGAAAGTATGCCCGACGTGGTTTACCTTGATCCTATGTTTCCGCATCGTGAAAAGTCTGCATTAGTAAAAAAAGAAATGCGGGTATTTCAAGACTTAGTAGGAGCAGACAACGATGCTGATGACTTACTTGAATTTGCATATCCTCTTGCCAGTAAGCGCGTTGTAGTTAAGCGTCCCGATTACGCGCCATTTTTGAACAACAAAACCCCCAGCATGCAAATTAAAACGAAAAAGAACCGCTTCGATGTTTATGTAAAAGCGGCAATGGTATAAGTCTTTTTTCTTATTAAATGTTTTTGTCCCCATTAATTTATGTGTTTTAGTGGTTTTTCATTAAACTGTCATAAATAGTTAATAGTGTAAGCGCGCAGTCATTCAGAGGAATCAACTCATGCGCGTGTCATCATTTACTCGTTTATTAGCTATTTTGTTGGCGCTCGCCAGTTTACTTTTAGGCGGTACTTTGTATTGGGCAAGTCAAACCTTAGTTAAATTAGAGCACCAAGATCAATCATATAACCAGCTAAAAAATAGTATATTAATTGATCTTGAAAGCTCGTTAGAAGATTATTTAGACCAAGGTGATAGCCAATATTTGGGGCAAGCATCTGATTTAATTACAGAGTTAAAAAACACTCAACTCACCATTTTACCCACGATTTTAAAGCAGCAGTTAAACTCACAACTGAGCCAACTTGATACAGATATAAAAGGCAAATACCGCGCTCTTGGTAAACTTTCAGGTAATGAAACCGCATTGCTGGATAATGCCTTGAGGCAAATGGCTGGATCAGCATCTTCACTAATTAGTTATGCTAACAAGTCTGCACAGCAAAATACGAATACACACACTTATTACCAACTCGCCAGTGATTATTACAGCGAAGTCACAACCTTGTCGCTTTTTACTTATCAATTGATCCTTAATTTTGATCAAGACACCCAAAAAAACTTACAGCAAAGCGTAAACAACTTAAACCACTTAGCACAGCAAATTGAAAGCCTTGAAAATTTAGGTGTGATGAGTGACGTTGATGAAGACAGTTTATTTATAGATGAAGAAGCTGAAGATTTAGCTGATGAGATAAAAGCAGAGTTAAGTAGTTGGCCTAATCGTTATCCGCGTGATTTAGCTAATACCATAGAGCAGGCTCAGCAGCGTCAAGTTGGTATACATGCTTTACGTAAGCAAATCAGTATATTGTCTGGCACAGTCATAAATGCAGAGCAACAACTTAAAGCCGAGCAAGGTATTTTAAAGCAACAAGTATTAGTGGTGTTTTGTGTTGCGATAGGCATGTTAGTGATACTTGCAGTGGGTGTATACGTTGTGCAGCGTAACCAAGTATTAACGCCGTTACGCCAATTACGAGATGGGTTTGCATTTTTGATTGAAAGCAATGAATTAAAAAATATTGAAAGTAAAAACCCAAAAACCGAAGTCGGTGAAATCGCTAATTATTTTAACCAACTAATTGAACAGCAACGTATTGAAGCGCAAGAGCGGGCACAAATGCTCAAGGTTGTTAACGATTTTATGCAAGAAATGAGTGTGCATTTGCACACGATTAGTCAGCAAACAGATGCTAGTCATCATCAAGTGGAGCAAAATCAAAGTTTACTGGCTGATATTCAACAAATAGGTGAGCAGGTAAATGCAATTAATGGTCAAGTTGCAGATAACGCCAAGCATACTTTCTCAGCAATGGATAAAAGCTTAGGGTTTGCAGAAAATATGCTAAGTGCAAGCTCGCATACACAAGAACGCGTAGGGCAAGGTTTACATAGCCTACAAGAGCTATTAAGTGGCGTACAAGATGTAGGCCAAATTATAGAGGTTATTCGGAACATTGCTGATCAAACTAATTTACTTGCACTTAATGCTGCCATTGAATCAGCACGAGCAGGGGAACATGGCCGGGGATTTGCGGTTGTGGCTGACGAAGTGCGTAAGTTAGCACGGCAAACACAAGGCTCATTGAGTGATATAAATAATCAGTTGAACCTATTAAGTGAAAATTCCACCATGGTCTCAACTCAAATTTCGGCGCTGGCAGATGATGCCCAATTGCAAACAAGTAATGCTCAAGATCTTAAACGCAACTCAGAAGGAGTGGCAAGTAGCGCACAAGATGCAAATAAAGTGGCATTTGATGCAATGGAATTAGCAAAGCAGCAAAACTCACTATTAGATAATTTTAGTCAATCAATGCAAAGCATGAAAGGGCAAGTGAGTGAATCAAGCAACTTAGTGAGCGACATTCACCAACGCTTGCAACAACAGATGCAAACAATCCGTGGTAGCTTGGGGTTATGATGGTAGGGTTGATTTTGCTTTTGTGATACTTTTAGTCGCAATGAATCCAGAGTCAATTTAAAAGGAAATACCATGATTTCTCAAAACCAAACATTACCAGCGGTTAGCCTTACACAATTAACCGAAGACGGCATGCAAACGCTGACCAACGAAACGTTGTTTGCGGGTAAAAAAGTAGTGTTATTTGCAGTGCCTGGCGCGTTTACACCCACGTGTTCAAATGCACATTTACCAGAGTTTATTACGCTTGCTGATAAAATCAAAGCCAACGGCGTGGATGCTATTTACTGCGTATCAGTGAACGATGCATTTGTAATGAAAGCATGGGGCGAAGCGCATAACGCACAAGAAATTGAAATGCTAGCTGATGGCGATGCCAGCTTTACAAAAGCACTTGGTTTAGATAAAGATACAGCCGGTTTTGGTGGTGTTAGATCAACGCGTTACGCAATGATTGTTGATGACCAAAAAGTGACAGGTCTATTTGTTGAGCAAGGTAAAGAGTTTGTAGTAAGTAGAGCTGAAGCGGTACTTGCTGAACTTTAAACTTGAAGAATAAAGCTAAACTAAAAAAGCCGAACTCTCGTTCGGCTAAAAATTACCAGGGGAACTGGCTAAGTTAGTAAGCGTGATTTTTACTCACGCTATACTTTATGGCTTGTACTGAGCGTCGATAGTAACACCTGAAAATGTACTATACGCATTAGCACTTAAATGCCATGTTCCAGCTTGTGGATTAGTAAAGGTACATGTTTCAGCGTTACCATTTTTGTACGGACGACAATCATAGCTAGACGTTGTTGGTCGGCTACCAGCTTTAACAAATAAATCCGCATCACCAGTACCACCAGACATAGTCACTGTAAAGCTTGCCATACCTGCTGGTACATCTAGCGTATAATGTTTCCATTGACCTGCACTTGCTGAAATGTCAGCAACAGTGCCGCCGCCAGCTTGTGGTGCACCCGTGCCACCGCCTGAAGTGGTTAGATTACCCACTAAACTAACAGCAGAGTAAGCAGAGTAACCGCGTAGCATTACATGATAAGTCCCAGCGGTAGGGTTATCGATAGAGCACTCTTCACTGTTGCCCCCTTTGTATGGGCGACAATCGTAAGTTGATGACGTTGGTTTGCTGCCTGCACGCACATACATATCAGCATCACCTGAACCACCGCTCATTGTAAAGGTCACGTTTGTAGCACCACTTGGTACAGTCATTGTGTAAAAAGTTTCGCTATTTGCAGCGCCGCTTAACCCCGTTTTTGCTTGGCCATCAGCAAGTTCATTACCACCTGGTGGTGTAGTACCACCTGACGCAGCAGTAACGGCCGCAGCGGCATCAACAATACCTGTACCACAGTTATTACATGTTGCAGCAAATGAACGTGTTGTTGATTTTAAGATGCTTTCAATTTCATCAGGCGTTGCATTTGGTTTAGCTTGCTTGATAAGTGCAGCAACACCGGCAACGTGAGGTGCCGCCATTGATGTACCTTGTGAGTAATGATAGCTGTCACCCGTTGGGCTAGATGAACCTGAGTTATGCGTTGAAAGCACACCTTCAGAATCATTAGCAAAGCTTTGCGCGCCACCTGGTGCTGCAACATCAATGTTAGAACCATAGTTTGAATAGTAAGCACGGCCACCATTACGGCCAACCGATGCCACATTAACAACACCACTACAGTTACCAGGGTTATAGTTTGCAGAGTTATCGTTATCATTACCTGCTGCAATAACAATTACAGTACCATTGCCACGAGCTTGATTGATTGCAGACTGAGTTGTTGAACTACAAGAACCCGCGCCGCCTAAACTCATATTAATTACATCAGCTGGGTTTGCGTTACTCGGTACGCCGGATACAGAACCACCTGATGCCCAAATAATACCGTCGGCGATATCAGACGTTAAACCACCACACTTACCAAGTACACGTACAGGCACAACTTTAGAATCATACGCAACACCAGCAACACCTTCGCCATTATTAGTTACAGCGGCAACAGTACCCGCAACATGAGTTCCATGCCAGCTAGAGTTTTGGTTAGATGCTGGAACTGGTTGGCCCAATTGATTTGTGCCACATTCACCAGTATTAGTTGCATCACCCGGATCGCGCGCATCGCTATCACGTGCGCCACCATCGTTAGCTACAAACGTATCTGAGATCATGTCATAGCCAGGTAAAAGATTGGCATTTAAATCAACATGTGGACGATAACCAGTATCAAGTACAGCAACGACTACACCGCTACCTGTTGCAGTATCCCATGCTGTTGGTAAGTTAAGACCACCCGCTTGCTCATAATAATGCCATTGATCGTTGTAACGCGGATCGTTAGGCGTAGCAAACGGCTGTAACATTTGGTCAATTTCGATGTATTCAACATTGCCAGATGCAATCATCTCTTGCATGAATTCTTGTGTTTCATCAGCGTTAAGGTTTTTGTCTACACGCATAACGTGATGATTACTTAATGCCATTGGGCGAACATATTGCGCCTTAACTTTAGCTTTCTTGCTTGTAAATGCACTCACAAAACCTTGCGCTTTTTGGTTCATCATTTGTGGGCTTGCGTCAGCAACCGAGAAAGTAGCCATATCATTACTGTTATTTTTATATTTAATGATAAAGCGAGTACCAAGTGCACTTTGCCCTTGAAGCTTAGCTGTTGTGTCAGCCATTGATGGCATGATTACTTGACTTGGATTAGCCATGCTTGATGATGCAGCGAAAAGTGTACCCAAAGTGAGGGCTACAGCGCATTTTTTAAATGTTGTACTTGTTGTCATAATTATCCCTAGATTGTTATTGGTTTCTTCGCAATGAGATGTCGCGAAGTGGTACAAAGGTAAATTATATGTTAAAAAGGTTAAAATAACGTTTTGTTATGTATGTCTCTACTTTGGTTATATGGAGATGTTTAAATGGCCAAATTTACTTATCTAATTGATTTTTAGCCTAGTATTTAATTATAAAGTGCTGGTTTTTTATTTTTATTATATTGTATCAGTTACATTTGTTGCTGTTATAAAAACAATCAAAGTTCTCCGCTGAGGTGTGAAACTTGTTATAATTAGCCAAATTTTTTAATGAGATTAACAAATGACCCAAGTAGATGTAATTGTAATAGGCGCCGGTGCCGCAGGATTGATGTGTGCAGCACAAGCAGGTTACCGTGGCCGCAGTGTTACAGTACTTGATATGGGTAAAAAGCCCGGTCGTAAAATTCTCATTAGTGGTGGCGGGCGTTGTAACTTTACTAACGAAAACGCCAGCCCAGAAAACTACCTATGTGGTAACCCGCATTTTGTAAAATCGTGTTTAAGTCGTTATACCCAGCATGACTTTATTGAGCTGGTAGACCGTCACGGTTTAGCGTATCACCATAAAACCCTAGGCCAGTTATTTTGTGATAACAGCGCCCAAGACATTGTTAATATTTTATTGACCGAGTGCGAGTGGGCGGGTGTTAATGTTGCGTTGCGTAACGAAGTGCTGAACGTAGAAAAAACGGATAGCGGCTATCTCGTGATCACCGAGCAACAATCATATACGTGTGAATCGCTAGTGGTCGCCGCTGGTGGCTTAACCATGCCAAAGCTAGGTGCAACGCCAGTAGGGTATAAAATTGCTGAGCAGTTTGGCTTAAATATTTTACCAACCATGGCAGCGTTAGTGCCATTTACGTTGCATCAACATGACAAAGATCGCTTTGAAGGGCTCTCAGGTATCAGTATTCCTTGTGTTGTGAGTAGTGAAGACGGCACTCGCTTTAAAGAAAATATCCTGTTTACTCACCGTGGTTTATCAGGCCCTGCTATTTTACAAATTAGCTCGTTTTGGCGTGCAGGGCAGGCGGTCACAATTAACTTATTACCAGAGCTTGATTTAAAAGAGCAATTAGCAACATGGCGAGAAACCCAAGCACAAAAATCATTAAAAAACAGCCTCGCGACTATTTTACCAAAGCGCTTTATTGAAATATTACATGAGAGTAAAGCGATCCCAGATTGTAACGTAAACCAGCTCACCCACAGCCAAATTGACGAGCTAGCTAATTACATTCATAACTGGCAAATTAAACCCAACGGCACCGAAGGCTACCGCACCGCCGAAGTGACCCTAGGCGGCGTAGACACCGACGAACTCAGCTCAAAAACCTTCGAAGCTAAAAAAGCCCAAGGCCTTTATTTTATAGGCGAAGTCACCGACGTAACAGGTTGGCTAGGCGGTTATAACTTCCAATACGCATGGAGCTGCGGCTTCGCAGCAGGGCAGTATTGTTAGGTTTAACACTATGTAATACAGCACATAAAGCAAACATAAAATAAATTTATGTTTGCTTTACACTTAAAAACTGATTACCATGCGCTCGTTCAATTATTCAGCACTAATCCTAAGTGTTGGGTTCATCAACTAACTGTGAAGGAGAAAATACTATGACATTTACATCAACATCCTTTGCAGGTCTTATCCGATAAGAAACCGGTTACTTAGCTACGTATTTATATATTAAGTACATTTAGGTAAACATTGCGTTTAAACGCGTTCCTTTCGTTTGATTTCAAAATAGATCCAGACCTGCCAATTCGAATTTCGTTTTAATCCTATTTTTCTAATAAAGAAAAAGGAATTGGTATTATGGGCAAATCCGTCCAAAAAATTTCTGAACATGTGAGCCTTATTGCGTCTAAAAATACGTGGATTGAAGGGCTGGCAATACAGCAACTGATCAAAACATCAGAGCTAAATGGTATGCAACGCGTTGCGGGCATGCCTGATTTACACCCCGGGAGAGGTTATCCTATCGGGGCTGCATTTTTTACAACAAACAAAATTTACCCTGCGCTGGTTGGTAACGATATAGGCTGTGGCATGTCACTGTGGCAAACGTCAGCAAAAGTATCGAAAGTAAATTTAGATAAACTCGCCAAAAAATTTGAACATGTTGAGTTGCCACTTGATGACAGTTGGCTTGCGATTATTCAAAGCCGAAAAGCGGCAAAAAACATAACTGTTAATGGTCATGATCGTACTTTAGGCACCATTGGTGGCGGTAATCACTTTGCTGAATTTCAGGCGATTGATGAAATTTACAATCAAGCCGCTTTAGATGAGTTAGGGTTGAATAAAAAACATCTTCAGCTTCTTGTTCATTCGGGCTCTAGAGGGCTGGGGCAATCAATATTGGTGGATCATATTGCAAAATATAATCACGATGGGCTATGTGAAAGCGATCTAGGTTTCAACGATTACATGAATAAACATGATGAAGCCGTGCGCTTTGCAGAGCTGAATCGTGAGTTGATAGCAATGCGGTTTTTAGAAGCAATACGCGCCAATGGTGAGTGTAGCTTGGACATTAACCACAATTTAGTCTCGCCTAAAAACATTGATGGCTGTGATGGTTGGTTACATAGAAAAGGCGCAACACCAAGTGATAAAGGCTATGTGGTTATTCCGGGCTCTCGGGGGGATTATAGTTACCTTGTAAAACCTATATTAGCAGAGCTAAACGATGATAACTCAGCCATGCTTGAAAACATCAACACCAGTTTATTTTCATTAGCGCATGGTGCCGGGCGAAAGTGGCAGCGTGGTGAATGTCATGGCCGATTGGGTCATAAATATAAGCGTGAAGACTTATACCGAACAGCGTTAGGTAGCCGCGTAGTGTGTGGTAATAAAGAGCTGTTATACGACGAAGCACCCCAAGCATATAAAAAGTGCGAAACGGTGATCAGCGATATGGTCGATGCAGGGTTAATTGAAGTTGTGGCTAAGTTAAGCCCGATACTAACCTTTAAAACAAATGGAGATTGTTCATCATGATATTACTACAACTATCTGCTGGGCAAGGCCCTGTCGAGTGTTGCAAAGCTGTTGGTTTGGCGCTGAAAACGATTGAAAAACAATGTCGAGAAAAGGGCATCAAGCTAGATATTGTTGAAACCGTTGCGACTAAAGAACAGGACTGTTTTAAATCGGTACTATTACAAGTTGGTTCAGGGCAACTCGATTCAACAACAGCTTATTCAAAAAAATCTTATTCAGAAAAGGAAAGCCAAGTTAAGCAATTGGCTCAGTTATGGCAAGGCGCTATGTTGTGGGTATGCCAAAGTGAGTATCGGCCTAAGCATAAACGTAAAAACTGGTTTTTTAGCGGCCAAGTGTACGTTATTGATGAAAGTAAGCTTGATAACAGTGTGACTTTTCAAACCTGCCGCGCGTCGGGTGCTGGTGGTCAGCATGTTAATACCACCGACTCAGCAGTTCGAGCCACGCATACAGAAACAGGAATTTCAGTGCGCGTTGAGAGTGAACGAAGTCAACATGCCAATAAGCGATTGGCAAGAGCCTTATTGTTTCAAAAGCTCGAAGCAACAAAATTGGACACAATGACGCAACAAGAAAAAGCACGTTGGCAACAACACTGGGAGGTAGAGCGCGGTAACCCAGTAAAAATATTTAACGGTAAAAAGTTTATTTTAAGCCAAGAGCGCTCAGTTAATAAGGGGGGACTTATTTAATGAAGGAACATAAAGTCATAAAATTGCTATTTATTTGTAGCCGTAACCAATGGCGAAGCCCAACGGGCGAGCAAGTATGGAAAAATCATCCCGCGTTAGCTGTTAAGTCTGCGGGTACAAGCCCTAATGCTAATAGAACGGTAAATGCTAAAACTATTCAATGGGCTGATGTGATTTTCGTCATGCAAGAAAAACATAAAAGCCGCTTAAAGGCACAGTTTACTCGACTGTTAGATTACAAAGATATTCATGTATTAGATATTCCTGACGAATACCAATACATGGATAACGCATTAGTCGAAATTATGAAGCAGTCAGTGGGCAGCTATTTAAGGTTAACTTAAAGAATATTGATAGATATACGAAAGCGACCCTAAATTACAAGGGCGCTTTTTATTTTAGAATAATGTGGAGCCTGCAATTTTCCGGAGTGCAAATTTACCGCGTTCAGCAACGGGAGCAGCGTGATCCAATGATAGTTGTTCAGCAAGTTGTATTGATTCATCGCCTAAACTATCTAATTCTCTAATTAACACTTCAGCAGCTACGCGCCTCACGATTGAAGAGCGATCGCTGGCTGCGGATTTAAGCAGCGGAACAAGTGGTACTTGAATTGTCAAATACCGCTGTGCAATAACTGGCATTTCACGACCTTTGCAATATCGAATATCTGTCCATTGCCATTCTCTACCATTAAACCAAGATACTTCTTTGTTAAATAAGCACTTGTAAACCTTGGCACGAAGTGACGGTTGAATAGCATTGTGGGCGATGTCTACAAGGAAATGATCTATCGCACTCTTACGGGCAATTTGTGAAAATATTAAAGCTAACGGGCCTGTTGGTGATGCTATTAAATTTAATTTAAGCTTATCTAAAATAGAGGGGGTTGTGATTACTTCTAATAATATGCTTTTGCTTTTATCATCAATTCTTTTCCATGATGACCAGTGACTTAGGGTAAAGTAAATGACATCTGCAACATCGTTTTTATCAGTGTTTTCAATGATTTTGCTAAGTACTTCGCTAGCTGCTTGTCTTACTTGAGGTACCCAGTCGTTAAGCCTTCGACATACTAATGCTAAAACAAATCTATTTTGTGCACCGCCCTCTATACTGCGAAGTGCTTGTTCTCTTTTATGGCCATCCCAACTGCACAAATCAATCCATGTTGTTTTCGATGGAGTATTAGACCAAAAATTCCATATGTTTTTTGGCTGCGAAGAAAGAGCTTTTTCATATTCATCACGAATAAATCTTTCCCAGTAATCTAGATTACCCAATTGCCATTGTGATGTTACAAGAGAAACTGGGCATAGAGGGGGCCTCTTTTGAGGTGAATTAAATAATTTGACTAACTTTATTATTGCGAGGGAAAGCTCTTCCTCTAACTCATTTTTTTTGTTCACTTTTATATCCTTATTTCCTAAGTAAAAGCAATGGCTTACTTATCCACACTTCTGCTTAAAATATCAACAAAAAGTTGGTTTAATTCTTCAAAATCAACAGATCTTTTTTCAAATTTTGATGTGTAGTTTTCGTGTCTGGCTAGTTCTGATTCAATGAACTCATTAATTACAGGCACGCTTTTAATATACTCCTTTTCTAAACTGACGCGTTTTGATGCTAAAAGCGCTGATATTGCATTATTAAGCGTTGTATCGTCGGCTATTAATTTACGTAAAGTATCGAATTCGATGGGTGCTGGCTCGTTATATTTTTCAAGCCAGATAATTGCAAGCAAAGGCCTTAAAACATAAAAGTATTTTTTCAGAGGTACTTGCTCTTTTTTAAGGTATTCGCGGAAATTGCCTTTAGCCATGTGTAAATAGTGATAAATCCCTCGTGTTGATGATGCGATAAGCGGCATCAATTCGCGCGCTTTTGTTGCAAAATGGTCGTCATCTACATAAACAATGGGTGATTGTAGCCACTCAATAAACGCGGGGTTAGATTTATAAAATAACTTTAAGGCTTTACGAATATCCCAGCCGTTTATATCGATTTCATCGACGATTGGGTATTCAATCACATCGCGTTTATCTTCAAGGTTTACTGCTAAATACCAGTCTGTTGGGTGAGCGTAAATAAATCGCACGTCGTAATCGCTGTTAGGGGATGCGAATCCCCACGCTCGGCTGCCTGATTCTATCGCGTAAAGTACCTTAACATCATGCTCTAGTTCTGCGGCTTTTATTCTGCGCATTATTTCGGCATGAATATCTTTGTCGATGTGTTTATGTACCGTATTCTCTTTTTTAGTTATTCTCATGGTTTGGTTCTTTATTTTCATTATTCTTAAATTCAGTTAGGTAGTCACGTAAACAGTTTATTTCCGCTTCGCGCATCGCGGTGCCAATATGTGGGCCGCTTTTACCTTGTGAAATAGCACGTTGTACTATGGCTTTTTTATCGAATTGATTTAGTGCGTTTAATAGCGACTGTGCAAATTGTAATTGCGGATAGTCTTTATTTACAAAAGTCTCACCTCTGCCTTGTGCATCACACAAACAAGCTTGAAGAAACTGTAAAAAACGGTGTGGATGGACTATTGCATTCATTTTTTCAACAATGAGTTTGTGTACTTTTTTAGGTGTTAGCTCAAATAACGTGTGACAGCGGGTGTGGTTATCACTTGTTAAAACTGCCAGCGTTTTGAATTTATTAGGTACTTTTAAGCGTTCGCAAAATTCATTAATTATTTTAATGCCTATTTGCTCATGGCCGCGTAAATTCCCATACTGCTGATAGCAATAGGCTTTACCAAAGTCGTGGGTGAGGGCAGCAAAGCGTGTTTCAACATCAAACCCTAAGTCAGCAGCTCGCTTTAGTACCAGCATAGTATGAATGTAAACATCACCTTCAGGGTGGTACTTTTCAGGTTGAGGGATGCCTTGCATAGATTCGATTTCAGGAAATAGCGCTAAGCCATTAAGCGCTTGAAAAAATAACTGGGGGTGTTTCTCGCTCAATGCCTTTTCGGTTTCATTCCATACACGTTCGGGCACTAAATGCGCAAGTTCGCCGCTTGCTTTAAGTTGCTTTATAAGTGCTTGAGTGTCTGGGTGGATTGACCATTGCTCACCAAAACGGGCAAGAAAACGCGCAATGCGCAATACGCGCACGGGGTCCTCTGCAAAGGCGTCGGTGGTGTGCCTGAGTATTTTATTTTTTAAATCAGTTTGGCCATTAAAAGGGTCGATAATGCTGCCTTTAGCATCCATTGCCATTGAATTGATGGTTAAATCGCGGCGGGCTAAATCTTCTTCTAACGTTACGGATGTGCTGGCATCCACTGTAAAGCCGCAATAACCTTTGCCGCTTTTTCGCTCGGTGCGGGCTAGGGCGTATTCGTCTTTAGTTTTTGGGTGCAAAAAAACGGGAAAATCACTGCCAACAGGCTGATAACCTAATGCGATTAAAGTGGCAGGTGTTTCGCCTACTACAACATAGTCTTTGTCTTTTGATTGCCGGCCAAGTAATGAGTCTCGCACTGCGCCGCCCACTAAGTAAACTTTGTTTAATTTATTATTCATTACCTTACCGTTGTATTTATTATCCGAATTTAGGTCGTTTAAGTCTTTTGTAATAGCGAAACATGCCACAGGGACTCTGTTAGTTGCTTTAACTTTATCTCCTTTCCTAATATATGTTTAATAACATTTATATTGGTTAGTGTATGTAGGCTTGGTTTCGTTGTTGTAAAACTGCCGCTGCCCGCCAATGCAATAGGAAGTAACAGTTGATCGGCTAAATGTTCTTCAACGGCGGCCTGGGATTGAATAAATGTATTTACTCTTCCTGCTGCGCGTTTTGCTACATTTTGGGCTGATAATCCTTTTTCACCCGTCACTTCAAACACAGTACGATGCGTTTCACTATCAATACCTAATTGAAAGCTGTTACCCGGTCCTGGGGTGATCACGTTTTGCACATGGCTTGGTGCATCTTGCCAATTGAGTACTTTTTTAGCCGTGTTTATTTCGCGCTGCCCTATGCTTGAGGGGAGTGAACTTACTAGTGCCGTTAGTGAGCAGTTACTGATGTTTTTAGCAAGGTCAGAACCGGCATCAGTTAATTGAATGGGCGTAAAATTAGTTGCTGGTTGAATGCTAATTTGCCATTTTCCGCCGCCCGCAGGGTAAAATCCAAGTGCTGTTGTTTTAACGTGGCAGTTAATGCCCATACGTTTGAGTATGGGTAAAAATGACTGCTCTAAAAAACTCAAAGAAGGTGACATGCCGTTATGTGTGCCCCCTTCAAACGTCACGGTTGAGCTGCTTTGCGCCAGTGCCAACACGGGTAAAATAGTCTGGCATACTAGTACCGTGCTGCCTGCACTCCCAATAGCAAAATGAAAGTTACCTGCTTTTATTTTGCCCGGCGAAAAGCGAATATGCGTTGAACTAAGTTCAACGCCTTCTACGCTGGCATCGCATATTTCTTGTGCGGCCAAAACAGATGTAAGGTGTTGGCGTAATAAGCCTGTTTTGTTTCTGCCGGCTCTAATATTGCAAAGCTCAATATTTTGCTGGGTTAGAATCGAGAGCGTGAGGGCAGTTCTTAATACTTGGCCGCCGCCTTCACCTTGTGAGCCATCTATTTTTATAAATTGTGTGGTCATATAATTATCTTCACCCTTTTACACAAACAATTTGTTTTAAGGTATATACCACCTCAACCAAGTCTTTTTGTGCTTCCATTACTTTTTCAATATCTTTATAGGCATAAGGAATTTCATCAATGACTGATGCATCTTTTCTGCACTCTACACCTTGTGTGGCGGCTATTTGATCTTCAACGTTGTACACCTTTTTGGCTTTTGTTCTAGACATAATACGCCCAGCACCATGGCTGCAGCTGTTAAAGCTTTCAGGGTTACCTAAGCCTCTAACAATAAAAGAGCGTGCGCCCATATTGCCAGGAATAATGCCCATTTCGCCTTTTTCTGCTCTTACGGCGCCTTTGCGTGTTACAAAACAGTCTTTACCAAAGTGATGCTCACGCGAAATATAATTATGGTGGCAATTAACCGCGAGCTCATGGGTTGAGAACACAACAGGTATTTGTTTACGTAATGCGGCTATGGCATTAAACATCATAATTTCACGGTTTTTGGCAGCAAAATCTTGCGCCCACTCAACGGCTTCAACGTAGTCATCAAAAAAGTCACTGCCTTCTTCAAGGTAGGCTAAGTCCATATCGGGTAAGTTAATTTGATGACGTTGCATTTCTTTTTTAGCTAACTCAATAAAATACGTACCAATGCGGTTACCTACGCCACGGCTGCCAGAGTGGAGCATGATCCATACGGCATCATGTTCATCTAAACACAGCTCTAAAAAGTGATTACCCGTACCCATAGTGCCTAAATGGTTAACGTTGTTGCTCTTTTTAATTGCAGGGTGTTTTTCACAAATATGTTCAAACCGTGCTTGTAGCTTTTGCCATTCACCCGCAACTATATCGGGAATGTTATGCCATGCACCTCTGTCAGCTTTGCTTCTATTGCTGGTTCTACCATGGGGAACTGCAGACTCAAAAGCATGCCTAATCGCCAGTAAATTATCAGGTAGTTGGCTTGCGGTTAAGGTGGTTTTAGTGGCCACCATACCACAGCCAATATCAACACCAACTGCTGCTGGAATAACCGCATTAACAGAGGGGATAACACTGCCAATGGTTGCGCCTTTACCTAAATGTACGTCTGGCATTACGGCAATATGCGAGTGTACTAAGGGCATACGTGCAATATTGTTGAGTTGCTGTTGGGCTTGCTCTTCAAATGGCACACCTTTGGTCCACGCTTTAATTGGTACGCTGCCTTGGTTTTCGATAACGTTATAATTTTTACACATTTGTTTTTCCTTGATTCTTTTTATTGTTGTTTTTATTGAGAATAGCGCTAGCTGGTTAGGCTATTTTTACTACACCATTCATTAACCCTTCTAAACCGCCATACACGGTTAGGTTGTTTATTCGCTCAGCTACTTTTTCTAACGCTTCCAGTTCTTTTAAGCGCATTAGTGTTGGGTTGTTTTCAATCACCTTGGCCGTGTTGTGCAAGCTTCTGGTGGCTGATGTTTCTTCGCGTCTTTTTATGACATTGGCCTCAGCTGCTTTTTGCGCTTCAACCACTTGGTTTAGTATTGTTTTCATCTCGCCTGGCAAAATAATGTCTTTTACACCAACGTTCGCAAGGGTGATGCCAATGTCTGTTAAAGACTGTGCAACTAGCTCTTTTACTGTTTCATTTATGTACAATTTATCCAACAGGATATCATCGAGCGATTTTGTGCCAACGGCTTCACGTAATGCTAACTGCAAAGCTTTGTAGACAAAGTCATTCACGTTATCAACGCTTCGCGCTGCAAGCTGAGCGTCATGTACTTTAATGTTGGCACTTAAATTAATGCGCAAGCTTACGCGGTCTTTACTTAGGATCTCTTGCCCTGAGATCTCGAGTAACTGCGTTCTGCAATCAAACGTTTTTAATTCAATCTCGTGGTTAAATTGCCAAAAACCATAATGACCAGGTGTGAGTTGTTTTAATAGTTGGCCATCTACATACAGTAAACCAACGTGTTCTTTTGCTACGTGTAAATCAGCAATTGGTTTAATCGCAACGGTACGCTCACTTTTAATTAAACGTGACGCTATGTTTGCACCAGCTCGGTTAATTAAAAAAAGCACTTTATCGTCTAAGGTTATCTCTTCATCGATTGATATTTTCTCTAGGCGAATATCACCGGCATCTTGCCATAGGTATAATTGCTCGCTGGGTGCCACTATGCCTTCAAGTAAATCGTTAATGTACAGCAAGCCCACTTCGGTGTTATTTAACTTGCAGTGGAAAATATGCTCGCTTAATTGCGGACTATTTCGGTATAGCCTTTCGGCATTTTGCTCTGAAAAATAAAGGGCGTTTATATCAAAATAATCAAATGATAATTCATTCTTAAAATCCCAAAACGTATGTTTGCCAGCTGTGAGCACATTGATGAGCTGTTGATTTTTGTACACTAGCACTCTTTGGTTTTCAGTGATTTCTACTATTTTTTTAAATAATTTTTTGCTTAACATTTTAAATTCCTTATTGTTTTTACTCCCCTTAAGTTAAGGGGTTAGCAAGGGTTAAATACTTTTTTGATAAAAGCTCAAAACGAGATTGCGATGGGGAGCATCCGGCTTGCCAAGGCTTATTCGTGTTAGGCGTTTATCAAGCAGTGGTACTAACTACTTACTAACGTATTTATATTTATATTTATGTTTAGGGTGGGACTTGAACCCACAACAAGCGGCATAACCGCTGCTCTACCAGTTGAGCTACCTTTAAAGGGTATTATTAAGGAAGGATTCGAACCTTCGCACACGGCACTGAGCCGTTGCTCTACCTCTGAGCTACTTTAATAGTTGTTTGATTAGGAATACGCGGCAACAGTGTTGAGCGCACCAGAGTGACTTTTTGAATCACATCCAATTAATCAGACTCCTATGTAATTACAAGTCACGTGCCAAGTGCATTTTAATGTTTGTTTTTATTTTTAAGTTGTTGTTTTAATGAATTTAAATTATTTTCATCACCGTTTTTGATTATTAAGCTTGATTGGTTTTTTGTTGTTATGTATTGTTTTTAGATATTAAGGTTATCTATATGGATATAAAGTGAAAGACACCGTTGTCGTTAGTTTAATTGGTACACAGTTAGATTATGTAGGTAAAAGATCTGATAGATGGGCCAAGTGGCGGCCCAACGTAAGTTTGTGCAGTCAAGATGATCTAATCGTTAACCAGCTGCATATGCTGCATGATAATCACAGTCACCGCCTTGCTAATAATGTTGCAGTGGATATTGAGTCTATCTCGCCTGAGACGAATGTTAAGTTGCATCAACTTAATTTTAGTGATCCTTGGGATTTTGAAGAAGTGTATGCAAAGCTGTTTGATTGGTGCCAGCACTATACTTTTGATACAGATAAAAATGATTACTTATTTCATATCACAACAGGTACGCATGTTGTGCAAATATGCAGCTACTTGCTTACAGAAAGCCGCCATTTCCCAGGGCGTTTGATTCAAACATCACCGGATCACAATAACAATAATAAATCGATAGGACGTATACAGGTCATCGATCTGGATTTATCCAAGTATGATCAATTAGCAACTCGGTTTGATGTAGAGCATCAGCAAGGTAAAGAGTTTTTAAAAGGCGGGATAGAAACTAAAAACGTCTTTTTTAATCAGCTGATCACGCAAATAGAAAAAGTAGCAATTCGCTCGCACGACCCAATGCTTTTAACCGGGCCGACTGGGGCGGGTAAAAGCCAGCTGGCAACCCGTATATTTCAACTAAAGAAAAAACGTTCTATGTTAAAAGGCACGTTGGTATCAGTAAATTGCGCCACGTTAAAAGGTGAAAATGCGATGGCTGCGCTCTTTGGCCACACAAAAGGGGCATTCACTGGCGCGCAACAAGCAAGAGATGGCTTTTTACTGACAGCCCATGACGGCGTGTTATTTTTAGACGAAATAGGTGAGCTCGGTTTAGAAGAACAGGCAATGTTACTCCATGCAATTGAAAATAAAACTTTTCATCCTGTTGGCAGTGATACACCCATACAAAGTAATTTTCAATTAATTGCAGGTACAAATCGTAATTTGAAGCAAGAGATAGCCAAAGGCCATTTTAGAGCTGATTTATTTGCCCGTATTAATTTGTGGACATACGAGTTACCGGCACTTAAAGATCGAAAAGAAGATATTCCTGCAAATATCGATTACGAAGTCGATCTCTATGCTAAAAAAATGGGGCGCCGTGTACAATTTAACAAAGAAGCTAAAAGTACCTTCATTAATTTTGCCACATCAAACGAGGCTCTATGGACTGGCAACTTTCGCGATTTGAGCTCTGCAATTACAAGGTTGTGTACTTTGGCGGATTCTTCTCGGATCACGGTGGAAGATGTTAACGATGAAATAAAGCGCTTAAAGCAAGCGTGGTATCCTTACAATCAGCAATCATCCTCGAATGTACTTTTACACTATCTCGAAAAAACTCAGGTCGATATATTAGATGATTTTGATATTAATCAGCTTGGCTATGTGCTTACTATTTGCCAGCAGCACAATAGTATGGCCTCTGCGGGGAGGGAGTTATTTAACGTAAGCCGCACGCTTAAGTCTCAAATAAACGATTCAAGTAGGTTACAAAAGTATTTGAGTAAATTTGGTTTAAAATGGAGTGATATCTCTTCTAAATCAAAGTAACGGTAGTTTAAAGCTATGTAATTTACCCCGATGCTTAATTATTATTTAGCTTAACCAAGGTCAAAAGATAGATTAAGCATTACTAGTTGCGGTTTTAATGTGCAATTAAGTGTTTTGCGATTACTATTTAAGCAGTTGGCTTATTCATTGTTAAAATAAAGGTTTTTGCTAGTGACAAGGCGGTAAAAACTTTTTATACTGCAACCCGCTTTAACCGCTCTTGTGGTTAAACGCTTCAAAATTTAGCGTTAGTTAACTAACATATGCTAATACAAAATGGCCCCTTAGCTCAGTTGGTTAGAGCACACGACTCATAATCGTTAGGTCCCCAGTTCGAGTCTGGGAGGGGCCACCACTTTTAAAGACTTCCAATAAAAATAATTAACAACTCTAAATGCTGTCATTAGGCGCGATGGTTAAACAATAAACCTGAGCTAGTATTCCCTGCTGATGAAAATAAATTCCCCATCAATGTTGATACGTTCTTTTTAACACTTATCTGTATTGAAATAAGCTCGCTGTCTAATTCTTGTTGTAACTCTGCAAGTTTAGTTTGTTGCTCAGTTTTAGACAGGCTTTTGTCAGTTTCAAGGCTCTGCATTTTATTTTGTAGATCTTTAATATTTTTAATCATTTGTTGTTGTGCGGTTTCCGCTGTTTCGTCACTGTCAGTTTTATTTTGAGTTGCTTCATCATCAATGTTTTTAGCCGTTTTAGTCGAAGTTGTTTGTTCTTCCGTGTTATTTGCTTGCTGGGTGTTTGCTTGTGATTGTTTTAAATAATTTGGATCTGTGAGCAGTGATGAGGGTGTTGTTGTTAAGTTCATTGTGCGTCCCGTGCGGCTAAAAATTGACATGTTTTTTATAGTCAAAAGTTAATGCATTAACCGTTCCATATTTAGGGATAGTAGTTGAGGGCGTTCCTGTATCGTGAAAAATACAATACAGGAATAAACTAAATTATGGTGAGGGTACTTCGGCCGTTTGTGGTAATGCTAAAGAAAGTAAGGCGGCTAACGCAATAAACGCGCTTGAGATCCATAAACACGCTTCAAGCCCATATTGCTGATATACCCAACCAGATAAAACAGTGCCTATTAATCTTCCCATGGCATTGGCCATATAGTAAAAGCCCACATCAAGTGACACGCCATCACTATCAGCAAGGCTGACAATTAAATAGCTGTGTAATGATGAGTTAATAGCAAACACGGCACCAAATATCAGTAAGCCGATAATAATTGCTGCTTGTATATAAAAATCATAATGCAGCGCTAAGGCTATCAGTGCAGGAATGATGGTTAAGTAGCTAGCCCATAAAAATGCACTACGGCCATTGGGTACTTGCCCTGACTTTTTACCAGTAAAAGCAGGTGCAAATGATTGCACTATGCCATAACCAATTACCCAGCTTGCCATAAAGCCGCCAACCCACCAGTGATCCCAGCCAAATGTTGCAGCCAAGAATACTGGCAGCGCCACTACAAACCAGACATCTCTGGCGCCGAATAAAAATAACCGCGCCGCGGAGAGTACATTAATCGCTTTGCTCTTTGAAAATAACTCACTAAATTTAGCTTTGTTTTTAGCTTTGCCTAAGTCTTCTTTTAACGCGAATAAGCTAAATAGCCATACTGCTGTAAGCATGCAAATCATGGCAAGTATTGCACCATGAAATTCAAGTAGGGTAAGTAGTAAACCACCTAAAAAGAAACCCACTCCTTTTAGGGTGTTTTTTGAGCCGGTAAGTAATGCTACCCATTTGTATAGTTGGCTTTGTTCATCACTGGGAACGAGTAATTTAATAGCACTTTTTGCACTCATTTTATTGAGATCTTTTGCGATCCCAGAAAGTGCTTGTGCTGCCATTACATATAAAATACTTAGCATAGATGTTGGGGCTAATAACATTGCCAAGGCAACAATTTGCAATGCAAGACCAATGTTCATGGTTCTATTTAAACCAAAGCGAGCGCCTAACCAACCGCCGACAAGGTTTGTAATTACGCCAAAGATCTCATAAAACAAAAATAGCATAGCAATACTTAATGGATCATAACCTAATTGATGAAAATACAGCACGATCAACATACGCAGTGCACCATCAGTCAGGGTGAATGCCCAATAATTGCCTGTAATCACCAAATATTGTTTTATTTGCGGTGATAATGACGTAATTAGCCCCATGTTGGTTATTCCTTATCTGCCAAGCCAACTTTTAAAACGAGCTCTGCCGTGCGGTTTGCATAGCCCCATTCATTGTCATACCAGACGTAGAGTTTTACTTGTGTATTGTTAATGACCATGGTCGATAAGGCATCAATAATGCTTGAGCGAGGATCTGTTTTATAATCAACAGAGACTAACGGGCGCTCTTCATAACCCATGATATTTTTAAGTTCATTTTCAGAGGCTTGTTTTAGCAAGCTGTTAACCTCTTCAACCGTGGTATCGCGGTTAAGTTCAAATACACAATCAGTAATTGATGCATTTGTTAAAGGTACACGAATTGCGTGGCCGTTTAATTTGCCTTGTAACTCCGGAAATATATGAGTGATAGCCGTTGCTGAACCTGTTGTTGTAGGGATCAAACTAGTGCCACATGAACGCGCACGACGTAAATCTTTATGCGGCGCATCTATAATAGTTTGTGTGTTAGTTATGTCATGAATCGTAGTGATTGATCCATGTTTAATACCTATTTGCTCTTGGAGCACTTTAACAACAGGTGCGATACAATTAGTTGTACACGATGCCGCAGTAACAATTGGGTAAGTGTCTTTATTATAAAGGTGGTCGTTTACCCCCATTACAACATTTAAAATACCATTTTCTTTTACTGGTGCGGTTACTACAACGCGTTTTACACCTTGATCAAGATAGGCTTGTAATAAGGCTTTGGTTTTAATTTTACCTGAGGCTTCAATAACAACATCACAGTTAGACCAGTCAGTGTCTTGAGTTTTGGTATTTTGTGTAAAGCCAATAGCTTTACCATTAATAACTATTGTATTGTCAGTATGCTCTGCTTCGTGGTGCCATTTACCGTGGACAGAATCAAACGTCATTAAATGCGCAAATGTTTCAGCATTACCTGCGGGGTCGTTAATATGAACAATTTCAATATCGGCCCAATCATACGCTGCGCGCATTGTTAAACGTCCCATACGGCCAAAACCGTTAATACCCACTTTTATAGCCATTGTTAAATCCTTACTTGGTTGTGTATGTGTTTAAGTTTAATTTTAAATGAAACTCTTATTAATAGTCGTTAGCGGCAAAAGCTGACTTTATCTGGGCGGTCATGCATTACAGCTAATCTTTTTAAGTCGTCAGTTATTAAAGCAATGTTACTTTCAGTCGTTTGGTTAATGATTGCTTTAGCCCAATCAGGTAAAAACGGGTTGATTTGATAAAATACCCATTGGCCATTCTTTCTATCAGTGATTATGTTTGCTTTCTTTAGTACAGCTAAATTACGGGATACCTTAGGTTGGCTTTGTTCATTTAGCGCTATCATTAATTCACATACACATAGTTCGCCATGGTAATTGGCAAGCATAAGTGTTTTTAAGCGTGTCTCATCCGTTAGGCATTTATAAAAAACAATGGGATCAAAATGCACTGGCTGCGCTTGTTCATTTATAAAAGTATTTTTGGTGAGTTCATCGTGTGTGGTTTGCTCGGTATTGTTTATTACCTTAAGAAACATAATTAAACGATTATTCAATTCATTAATAGTCATTAAAAATGGGTTTAAGCCTGAGCGTGTTTTGGGATCTGGAAGATCCCATGCAAGTTGATTTACTGCATATGGATAAGCACGACATTCTTGATTAGCTTGATCGCATAACGTAATAACGTAATCAAATTGCCTACTTTCAAAATACGTAATACTTTTTGCGAGTAGTGATGATGTTGGAATAGCAAATGTCTCTAAAGCCAAAAGCGTTCGTGGGTCGATAATGCTTGGTGTAGTACCCGCACTATATACTTCAAACCGCTCATTTGCTTTATGGCGTAGTAGAGCCTCAGCAATTTGTGAACGTGCTGAGTTTTCAGTACATATAAACAGCACGGTTATTT
Organism: Pseudoalteromonas porphyrae; assembly: GCF_001298125.1. Taxonomy (NCBI): domain Bacteria; kingdom Pseudomonadati; phylum Pseudomonadota; class Gammaproteobacteria; order Alteromonadales; family Pseudoalteromonadaceae; genus Pseudoalteromonas; species Pseudoalteromonas porphyrae. The sequence continues at coordinate 119,016 of NZ_LHPH01000014.1, forward strand.
TTGGTTTACAACTGTTAGGCATAAAGAGTGTATCAATCAGGTGTTTTTCAATATTGTATATATGAAATTTCATATATACAAATGGTTTTGCTGTTTTTTTGTCCGATGTAGTAACTTGTTCAAGTGCACCTTGCTCTAATTACTAAATACTGGCTTAGTTTAGATGTGTTTTCGAACGTTTCGTTTGATATTTGCTCGAACAGTACTTTATTTCAAGTTTTCTTTAAAAAACGCTTGCGTAAAATCAGCCGCGCCCTATAATGCGACCCCACTGAGACGGCAGACAGCAACGCTTGGCGGGGCAAGAGTTAATCAGTGAGTCGAGTAAAACTTGAGTTTGAATTTTTATAAAGTTTAAATTTAAGTGTTGACAAAAAAAGTGGAAAGCGTAACATGCGCAGCCCTAGCGAGATAAAGCAAAGCGCTTTAATCGCAACGTTCTTTAACAATATAAAGCAATCATCTGTGTGGGCACTCGTACAGATTGAGTTCTAACAGCCGAACTTAACTTTCTTTTTAGATAGGTAAGCAAGGCAAAAAATTTAGAGTCTCAATGTGATTTCTCGAAAGAGAAACTGAGTGACCAACAGAATAGTTATTTTTAATAATTATTCGGCACAGTCAATTCAATATCGAAAGATATTAAATAAATTCAGAATTCATTGAGCAGGT